>CALKDV010000271.1 GCA_938084085.1 uncultured Nannocystaceae bacterium | reverse complement strand
ATGGATCGAGGGGGAGGGCGCGCCGCTATTGGCGGGGGTGGGGCAGCACATCGTGCCCCTCTCACCTGGCGCCAAACGACTCCTAGAGGCGCTCGCAGCCGCTGGTGAGGAGGGGTGCACCATGGGAGTGCTCGCCTCGTTGCGTCCACCGATTCCAGGGCCACTCGCTCGGCTCGCGGAGCTTGAGGAGGCCGGTCTCGCCGTGTCGCGGTGGGCGGATGATGCGAGGGGAGAGGCGCGGATGGAGCTGCATCTTCGGGCGGGTGAGGCGATTCGCGGCGACCGTATGGACGAAGAGGCGCTGCGCGAGATGCTCGGTCGCAGCAAAAAACGCCGCGCCTTGCTCGATGTGTTGATGACCCAAGAGGGGGACACTTGGATCTCCGCGTCGGAACTCCGCGGGGCCTTCCCGCGGTGGAAGAGCCTGCTCGCGCCGCTCGTGGAAGCGGCCATGGTGGAGACCTGTGAACTCCCTCGCAAGTCCGATCCCTTCGACGTGCAAGGTGACGATTCGGCCGAGCCGCAGTCTTTGACCGGGGAGCAAACAGTGGCGTTGGAAGCGCTGCTCACCGCGCGAGAGAGTGGATTCGCGACGCACCTGCTCCATGGGATTACCGGGAGCGGGAAGACCGAAGTGTACCTCCAGCTCATCGACAAGATTCGCGCGGATGGGGGAGGGGCCATCGTGCTCGTGCCGGAGATCTCGCTGACGCCGCAGGTGTCGAGTCGGTTTCGGGCCCGCTTCGGGGATGATGTCGCGGTGCTCCACAGCGGTCTCACACCGCGGCAGCGGCTCGACGCATGGCACGAGATCCGACGCGGCGATCGTCGCATCGTGATCGGGGCGCGCTCCGCTGTCTTCGCCCCGGTGCGCGACCTTCAAGTGATCGTCACGGATGAAGAGCACGACGGCTCGTTCAAACAAGAGGATGGCGTCCGCTATCACGCCCGGGCTGTGGGGATGATTCGCGCGCGTGCCGTGGGAGCGCTCGTGGTGCTGGGCTCGGCGACCCCCTCGCTCGAGAGCTACAAGAAGGCGCATGAGGGAGCGTACGGTCTCTCTGAGTTGAAAGAGCGCCCGACGCCTCGACCGCTTCCCGAGGTGGAGATTCTTCACCTCAAGTCCCATCGGGTGGCGCCAGATTCGCTGCTTTCGGCGCGGCTTAAGTCGGCGCTGCTTGAAACGGTGGAGCGCGGAGAGCAGGCAATATTGTTCCTGAACCGCCGCGGTTTTACGACGATGCTCAGCTGTCATTCGTGCGGGGCGATGCAGCAGTGCCCGGATTGCTCGGCGCCGTCCATGACCTTTCATCAGGGGCGGAATCGACTCATGTGCCACCTGTGCGGGTACGTCCACGGCGCACCAACTCACTGCCTCATATGCAAAAAACCGACGTTGGACCACGGCGCCGCTGGGACGGAGCGGGTGGAGCAGTCGCTCGAACAAGAACTGAAAGGGGTTCGCATCGCGCGGCTCGATCGCGATACAGGACGCGGCCGCCGACTCCTCACGACGCTCGAGCGGTTTCGGGCGCGGGAGGCCGACGTGCTCGTGGGGACCCAGATGCTCTCCAAGGGTCATGACTTCCCTGGCGTGACGTTGGTAGGAATCTTGCGAGGAGATCACGGCCTCTCGCTCCCCGATCTTCGCGCGTCCGAGCGGGTGTTCCAGCTGCTCACGCAAGTCTCGGGGCGGGCCGGTCGCGGAGATCGACCGGGGCGGGTCATTGTGCAGACGTGGCTGGTGGATCATCCCGCCATCGCGCACGCCGCCAACCACGACTTTGAGGCGTTCGCGCTTGATGAACTCGAACGGCGCGAGGCGCTCGGCAATCCCCCCTTCGGACACCTCGCCCTCGTTCGGGTGACAGGACTCGACGCTGGCGAGGTGCGCGATCGGATTGAGGACCTCGCGCGTCATTGTCGCGAGGACGCCACCCGCGCGTCGGTGACTGAGGAGGGGGCCCCGCGGATCTTGGTGCTCGGACCTGTCGCGGCTCCGATCGAGCGCCTGAATCGCAAGTATCGCTGGCAACTGCTGCTGCGCGCGGATGATCGGCCAGCCTTGCGCTGGCTTCTTGGCCGCCTGCGCTCGGCCCTCGGGTCAAGGGGATCTGGACCGCGCGTGACCGTGGCCACTGTCGACGTCGATCCGCACTCCATGATGTAGGTTCGCGAGGCGAATGGTGCCCGCGCGGGGCGAAAAGGAGTATCATGGGGCTGCGTTGCCACCCGAAGTTCTCATCGTCGGCGATGCCTCCAATCAGCGCAGCCTCATTCGTGCGGTGAAGGAGGCCAGTTATGAGGTCACCCTCTGCGCAGCCGTAGAGTTGGAGGACCGGATGGTGAGCTCTCCACCACCGGAGGTGGCGATGTTGTGTGTGTCCGATTTGCAGGTGGATCGTGTGCTGGGCCGCCTTCGCAGGACCCGCATCGGTGCGGCGATGCCAGTGATCTTGTGCGGATCCTACGACACGCAGGTGCCGACCATGGACGACGCGATCGATCTCGGCGCAGATTTCTTTTTAGAAGAGCCGTTTGACCCGGTGGTGCTCAAAGAGGCGTTGGACCAGCTCGCGGGCCCGGCGGATTTGACGGCTCCGGTGAATGAGGTCGACGCAGGGTCGCGCGGTGCGGCGAGAGCCGGGGCGGACATCGGGCGATACGCGGATCCACCGGGGGAAGAGGAGTCGATTGATGAGTCGTTGCTCGATGCTGCCTTCTCCGACAGCTTGGAGCCGGACCCGTCCGCAGGTGCCGAGGCGGAGGCGCCTCGCTTCGATGAACATCCCAGCGCCGCGGAGTTTCAGCTCAATCTCGACGAAGAAGAAGATGAGGAGCCGCCAACGGATTCCTCCCGGGAGGTGTGGTCGGATGCGCCCGCCAGCCGTCCGAATCGCGACGCGCCCAGAGCGAGCATCGACGGGGAGCGTCCTCGCCGTCGCGCGCACGCCCCAGAGCGAGGGAGTCTCGACCAGACCTGCGTCCCCGAGCTCCTTTGGGGCCTGTATCGTTCGCACGGGACGGCGCGGATCCAGTTCGAGCGGGGCGACGTGGTCAAGAATATTTGGGTTGTGCGTGGCCATCCACGATTCGCGACGAGCAATCAACCTTCGGATCGTCTCATTGAGCTTCTGGGTCGGCGCTCCTTAATTCCGACGGAGAAACTGGAGACGGCGCGAACCCTCGTCGGTCGCGATGAGCGGCGCGCGGGGGAGGTGCTCGTCGAGTCCGGATTCCTTAAGGAGGAAGAGTTTGAATCGCTGTTGTCGGAGCACCTCGTCGCCATCGTCTGGTCCGTCCTGGGATGGACGGACGGACAATTTGAGATCTTTCATGGAGAAGAGGTGGAGGAGCCCGCCCAAATCAAGCCGTCGATTGCGCCGCTGCTCATTGAAGGCCTCGCGTACTACACGGACCGACGCGACCTAGAGCGGTGGCTTGGATCCATGGGGCAGCGCACCGCGCTTGGGGACCGGCTGCAAGCACCTCAAGGATTTGACCACGTCGCGGCGGAGCTTGGCCTCACCGGCATGCACGTCGCGTGGATGCGTCGGCTCGGCGGCAGCGACAGCCTCGCCACGATGTCGACGAGGGCCCACGACGGTCAGGGGCTGCTGGCGCTGGTGTACGTGCTGGCGCTGGAGGGGCTGATCTCTATTACGACGGTCCGGGCCGATCGGCGAGGGCATCGCTCCTCGGAGCACATCGACGAGGACCGGATCGCCGCGAGGATGCGCCTGGTTCGAGATGGAAACTACTTCGCGTTGCTCGGACTCGGCGCTGACGCGCGACCGATGGAAGTGCGGCGCGCATTCCACGAACTTTCCCAGACCTTCCAGCCCTCGGCCATTGAACCCGCGGTGCGAAGCCGGCGCGCAGATGAGCTCGTTGAACTTCGCGAGGCGCTGGCGGAGGCGATGGAGGTGCTCTCGGATGAGGTGCTCCGCAGCGCCTACCTCGCTCATTTCGAGCCGGAGCCTGAGGCGCTCGGGGAGGCGCTCGTGGAGCCGCCCGACGAGAGTTCATCGTCACTGGAGTAGGTCGGCGGGCGTAGGAATCTGATAGAAGGGACCATGTCGCGGATCTCGGCAGTCTTCATGGGCTCTCCAGACTTCGCCGTGCCCTGCTTGCAGGCGACGGCGTCCTGCTGCGATTTGCGCGCCGTGGTCACCCAGCCCGATCGCCCCGCCGGGCGAGGACGGAAACTGGTCGCGCCAGCGGTGAAGCTCGCCGCCGAGGAGATGGGCGTGCCCGTCTGGCAACCGACGAAGGTGCGCGACGGCACACTCGCCTCGCGGCTTGGAGATCTTGATGTGGACGTGATCGTGGTCGTGGCCTACGGGCGGATCCTGCCGCCAGAGGTGCTGTCGGCGGCGAGCTTCGGGTGCATCAATGTGCATGGATCCCTGCTCCCGCGTTGGCGAGGGGCGGCGCCGATTCAGCGGGCGGTCCTCGCGGGCGACACGATCACTGGGATCTCCATCATGCAGATGGACGAGGGCTGTGACACGGGGCCGGTCTTCGAGCGGACGGAGACCGCGATCCTTCCGTTTGAGACGGCGGGGGCGCTCTTTGAACGCCTCTCTCCCATGGCGGGTGAATGCCTGCGGGGATTTTTGTCGCGGTTCCCGGGGGTGCCTGCCGCGACCGCGCAGCCGGCGGTCGGAGCCGTGCACGCACCCAAGCTCGAGAAGTCCGAGGGGGCCGTGGACTGGGCGCGGCCGACGGCGGAGGTGATTCAGCACGTGTGCGGGATGGACCCGTGGCCCGGCGCGACCGCGGGCCGTCGGGGGCAGACGCTCAAGCTCTTTGGTGCGGGGGCCTCTTCGAGGACGGTGGGCAGGCCCGGCGAGGTCGTCGGCGTTGACGACGAGGGCGTCCACGTATCGTGTGTGGATGGGTGCCTGCGGATCGCCGAGCTGCAGCCTCCCGGAAAGCGACGCATGCCCGCGAAGGCGTACTCGGCGGGGCGCCCCTTCGAGTCAGGCGAGCGGCTCGAGTAGTGGTTGGCGCGGGGCTTGAGCGGCCACGCCTCTTCGGTCGCTCAGCGCGGCTCGACGCCCAGGACCCGCGCGGTCTTGCTTAGCCCGAGCCGTTGGGCGCCCGCGTCGATCATGGAGAGAGCGGTCTCTCGGTCGCGAATCCCTCCGGAGGCCTTCACCCCCACCGAGGGGTTCACCACCTCGCGCAGGAGCCGAACGTGATCTCGCTGGGCGCCCGCGCCCAAGAACCCCGTGGAGGTCTTCGCAAAGTGAGCGCCGGCGCGGTTAATTGCCTCGCACCCCGCCACGATTTGGGCGCGTTCGAGGTTGCCGGTCTCAAGGATCACCTTCACGATC
>CALKDV010000270.1 GCA_938084085.1 uncultured Nannocystaceae bacterium | reverse complement strand
TATGGGCGCGTCGGCGACCGGTGATGTGACCGGCGCGCGCGGGAAGCGTGATCACTGAAGGGCTCGCTCGGGGCGTGGCGGCGCGCTCGACCCTGAATCAGGTCGCGGCGGCGTCAAGGCCGGCGTTGTGGTGTTGACGCGCGCGTCGACGGGCCCACGCGAGGCACGCGAGGATCCAGCCGAGGCAGACGCCGGCGAAGCCTCCGACGCCGAGCACTCCAAAGATCGTTCGATGTTCGGGATCCATCATGGGGACGTCGGCGACGAAACCGTCGGCGCCCGTGTAGCCGTCGTTATCCGAGTCCGTGACCTCGGTGCGGTTGACCACCTCGCCGCTCGGCGAGACGTAGACGCTGATCCCCGCGTTCACCGAGCGCAGCAGCGCCTTGCGGTGCTCCACGGTGCGGAAGATAGCGAGGCCGAGGTGCTCAGGCTGCTCGGCAGATTTTCCAAACCAGGAGTCGTTGGTGAGGTTGATGAAGGCGTGCACGCCGAGCTTTGACATCTCCTGCGCGTACGCGGGCAGGATGTCCTCGTAACAAATGAGCGGGGCGAGCCGATACCCATCGTGCTCGATGACCGCGGGGCCCGTTCCGATGTTCATGTACGAGGCGCTCGGTATCTGCTTCAGGTACCACTCCGGGTCGACGAGGGGCACGGACTCGCCGAACATCAGCGGGAACACCTTGTCGTAGCGGTCGCCGAGGGTGCCGTCGCGTTGGAGCAGCCAGGCCGAGTTCCACGGATAGGGGTTTTCGCGCGTGCGGTCCCGGGTGATCATGCCGACGATGACGGGGATGGTGAATCCTCGCCGGACCCGCCGCCGGTCGCGCTCGGGCTTATCCTTCGTAGCGTCGCGCGCGAAGGCAGAGTAGGGGTAGGCGGTCTCTCCCCAGAGGGCGATCGCGGCCCCTTGCTCCTCGAGCGTCGCGGTCATGCGCTGAAGCTCTTTGAGAAGCCGCTGCTTGAGCCGGCCGGTGGAATAGGTTTTGATGCCGAAGTTGCCCTGCACCACGCCAATCTTCAGGTGCGGGGCGGCGTCTTGCTGCGCGCGGACGTGATGCATACGCCACGTGCCCAGCGCGGGTGTGAGCACCAGGAACGCGGCATACACAGCGGCGGCACGGACGGCGCGTCGACGGCGACCCGCCCGCAGATCCATCAAAGCCTCGTACAGCGCGGCGCTCATGGCACACATGATCATACTGACCGCGGCGGCGCCCCCCACCTCCGCGATTTGGATGAGCCGGGGGTGGTAGGCCCAGGCCAGCGACATGAAGGTGGGGAAGATGGAGGGAATCACCAGCTCGAAAAAACCCCAGATCGGCGGGAGCAGCCACCACAATCGGAGGTCGGCTCGGGCGCGTGCCGCGTTGAGACACGCGGCGGCCGCGGCCATCTGCACGCCTTGCCACGCGGAGAACAACAAGTGGACCCCGATGGCCGCGGGCAACGGGAGCCCCGCAAAGTTGGTCATGAGCGACGTCATCCAAAAGTAGCCCATGAAAATTGCCAGGATGCCGGAGAGGTAGCCCACCGCGAAGGCGCGACGCGGTCGCAGCCCATCGATGGCCCACAGCCACGGCACCCACTCGAAGAAGCCGACCCACCAAAGGTCCCAGTTGGCGACCCCCGCGCGGAAGAAAACGCCACCGATGAGCGCCGCGACCACACGCATCCACATCCTCCGCGGCGCCGTCGCCGAGGCAGGGGAGGGCTCCGCGGTGGCGTCGTCGATCATTCTTCGGAGGAGGGCGTGGGTTGGGCGCTGGGCAGCGGACGATGACGCAGGTACAGCTCTTCGAGCTGAGGGTCATCGGCCGGTGTCGGACATTGGGTCATGAGGTCTTGCCCCTTTTGGGTCTTGGGGAAGGCGATGACGTCGCGCAGGCTGTTCGCACCGCACATGAGCATGGCCAGGCGATCGAGTCCCAAGGCGATGCCGCCGTGGGGGGGCGCGCCATAGCGGAACGCCTCGAGCAAAAAGCCAAACTTGGTCTCGGCCTCCTCCTCGGACAGACCCAACGCCTCGAAGACCTTGGTCTGCACGTCGGAGCGGTGGATACGGATGGAGCCGCCGCCGACCTCGTTGCCGTTGAGGACGAGGTCGTAGGCCTTGGCGCGCACCTTCGCTGGATCGCTGGTGAGGATGTCGAGATGATCCTCGTGTGGGTGGGTGAAGGGGTGGTGGGAGGAGACAAACTGACCCTGCTCGTTTTTCTCAAACAGCGGGAAGTCGGTCACCCACAAAAAGGACCACGCTGGACTGGTGTCGTCGAGGAGCGAGAGCTGGTCGCGCAGCAAGATGCGGAGGTTGCAAAGCACCGTGTGCGTGGTCTCGAAATCGTCAGCCACGAACAGCAGCACGCAGCCGGGGGTGGCGCCCATGCGCTCATTCATGGCGCGCATGGTGTCTTGGGTGAGGGTCTTCGCGAAGGGGGCCTGCCAGGTCCCGTCCTCTTTAATCTTGGCCCAGGCGAGACCCTTGGCGCCGCCCGATTCGCGTTTTTTGGCGAAGTCGGTGAGCTTGTCGAGTTGGCTGCGGGAGAGGCCGCCAGCCTTGTCCGCCGGGACGCACAGCCCCTTGACCATGGGTGCCGACTCGAACACCTTGAAGCCGCAGCCCTCCTTGAGGTCGGTGATGTCGAGGAGCTCGAGGCCGAAGCGGGTGTCGGGCTTGTCGGAGCCGTAACGGCCCATGGCTTCGTCCCAGGTCATCCGGGGGAAGGCCTCGGGGAGCTCCACGTTGAGAAGGGAGCGCCACAGGTGGGTCATGAGCTTCTCCATCGGGGCGAAGATCCGCTCCGGGGTCGCGAAGCTCATCTCCACGTCGATTTGGGTGAACTCCGGCTGGCGATCGTTGCGCAGGTCCTCGTCACGGAAGCAGCGGGTGATCTGGAAGTACCGGTCGAGGCCCGACACCATGAACAGCTGCTTGAAGATTTGAGGCGACTCGGCGAGCGCGTAGAAGGCCCCTGGGTTGAGCCGACTGGGCACCAAAAAATTGCGGGCGCCGCCCGGGGTGTACTTGACCATGTAGGGGGTCTCGAGCTCCAAGAAACCCTCGCCGCTCATGAACGCGCGGGTCTCGGTGCCGAGCTTGGCGCGCAAGATGAAGTTGCGCTGCAGGGACGGGCGCCGCAGGTCGAGGTAGCGGTATTTGAGCCGCACGTTCTCGGAGGTGTCGAGGCGGTCGTCGTCGGAGACGTTGAACGGGGGCGTGGCTGCCTCGGAGAAAACCTCGATCTCGTCCACCTCCACCTCGATGGCGCCTGTGGGGAGCTTGTCGTTGGCGTTGCCGCCGCGTGCGACGACCATGCCGCTGACGCCGAGGCACCACTCGTTGCGCACCAGTTGCGCGTGGTCGTGTGCGGCTTGGGCGATGTCTGGACCGAACGTCACCTGGGTGAGTCCATCGCGGTCGCGCAGATCGATAAAGCGGCGACCCCCGTGGTCACGGTAGTTGTTCACCCATCCGTAGAGCACCACGCGGGTGCCCACGTCGGTGTCTCGGAGGGCACCGCAGGTGTGGCTTCTTCCTCGGTCGAGCAGGCTGGTCATTGGGGAGGAACATAGACCAGCCTGCGCGTCGGGGTCACCTCTTGCTCGCGACGGGGACCTAGTCGGGCGCTATCGCGCACTCTCCGCGAAATTGGTCGCCGTTGTGTGCGGGAAATGGCTCACGGCCCCGGAGGCTTGGTATGCAGACAGAGCCCGTGCGATTCGTCCATTGCAGCGACATCCATCTCCTCGATCTCTCTGGGACCTGGCCCCATGAGCTATTCAACAAGCGGATCACCGGGGCTGCGAACCTGGTGATGAAGCGCCGCCGCTATCATGACGACACGCGCTTTGAGGCCATTAAGCGCGCCGCGGAGTCTCTCAAGGTGGATCGACTGGTGGTCACCGGGGATCTCACCAACCTCTCGCTGCCGTCCGAGTTTCGCAACGCGGCGCGCGCTCTCCATGAGACCTCGCTGCCCGTCACGGTGATCCCTGGCAACCACGACGCGTACGTGAGGAGCGCCTACAAAAAGGGGCTGTTTGAGGCTCATTTCGGGGAGTTTATGGAGGGAGAGCGCCCGACCGAGGCGGCGTACCCCTTCGTGGATCGCTCGCACGACGGCATCGCGCTCATTGGCGTGAGTACGGCGGTCCCCACACCGCCAATGGACGCGACGGGGGAGGTGGGCGCCGCGCAGCTTTCGGCGCTGGAGGTGGTGCTCACCGAGTGTGCGGCCGAGGGGCGCACGCGGGTGGTGCTCATCCACCATCCGCCAGCGGAGGGAGCCTCCAAACCCAAGCATGACCTGCTCGACCGAGCTGCGTTCGCAGCGGTGGTGGCGCGGTGTGGTGCGGAGTTGATGCTGCACGGACACGAACATAAGGACATGCACACCACCCTCGCAGGGCCGGATGGGGAGGTCCCCATCTTTGGCGTGCCCTCGGGGACCAGCATTGATGAGCGGCCAGGGCGCGAGGGAGGCTTCGCGTTGTTCGAGCTCGGCGCGCGCACCTTTCACCGCACCCGCTACGCGTGGCGGGGTGATGGATTCTCTCCGGTGCAAGCGCCCCTCGAGGGCTCGTGGGCGCGCAGCGACTCGCCCCGTTAGCCGCGGGCCGTGATGTCTGCCGAGGTCTGCAGAGGTCCGCGGGAATCAGCG
Source organism: uncultured Nannocystaceae bacterium (assembly GCA_938084085.1). Taxonomy (GTDB): domain Bacteria; phylum Myxococcota_A; class Polyangia; order Nannocystales; family Nannocystaceae; genus JAAZXR01. The sequence continues at coordinate 334 of CALKDV010000270.1, read as the reverse complement.
GCGGTCCGTGGGGACCTTCGCGGGCGCGGCGGCCGGGGGCGGGGACTCGGTCGTCGGCGCAGCCACGGGAGGCGGGGTAGGGGCTCCCGGGGCGGGCGCGCCGATGGTCCGCGGCTTGGCGGACGAGGATGAGGGGAGGCCGGGGCGCGGTGGCCGAGCGCCGCTCGTTTTCGACGTCCGGCCGAGCCCGCGCGTGGAGCTGGCCTTGGTGGTCGCGGCCTTGGCGTCGTCCTTCGGGAGGCAGCGGACGAAGCGAGGGTCGTCGTCTTCCACCTCTTCACCGCGCTCTTTGGCCTCTTTGCGGAGGCGCCGCTCCCACGCTCGACAGGTCTTG
>CALKDV010000269.1 GCA_938084085.1 uncultured Nannocystaceae bacterium | reverse complement strand
GTCGTCGGGTCCCCATCCCCGTCACCGTCACCGTCTCCGTCTCCGTCTCCGTCTCCGTCTCCGTCTCCGTCTCCCGTCGTACCGGTAGTCGTGGGGTCTCCATCTCCATCGCCGTCTCCGTCACCGTCCCCCGTCGTACTGGTGGTCGTGGGGTCTCCATCTCCATCTCCATCGCCATCGCCCGTCGTCGTCGGGTCGCCATCTCCATCTCCCGTCTGATCCCCGTCGCCGTCTCCGTCCCCGTCCCCGTCCCCATCTCCGTCCCCATCTCCCGTCGTCGTGGCGGCCGTCGTCGTCCCATCGTCATCTCCGTCGGCGTCCCCGCCGGTCCCGGAGGTCATCCCGGCACCGCTACCCGTCGCCGCGTCTCCAAACTGCAAATCACTCTCGGTAGACGCGACCGTGCACGAAGCGACGGCAAGTCCCCAAGTCAGCCCAACAAATCCAACGCAACGTCGCAGCACCCACCGAGAATCGGCCCAGGCTCCGCGGAGATCAAGCCTCATCTTGTCGCGTGAGCGGTACCTGCGTCAGTCACAGGATCTCCCCATGGCACGCGAGCCCGGGCCTGGCTCGCAACCGCAGACACGAGGGAAGCGCCGTTCAGCCGGCTAGTCGGAATGGCGATGGTGCGTCCCATCGCTCGGCGGCCGTTCACGATATCATTGGCGTCACGCCCGCTCTCGCGAGTCCACCATGAGTTCATCTTCCCATTCGCGACGCCGCCGCGTCGCCGTGTTCCTCCTCGCGGGGCTCGGGTGCTTGGCGTTCGTCTCGTTGACGCGTCGTGGTGATACTCAGCCTCCCCCCACCGTGCCCCGCTCTCTTGAGTCTGCCCGCGATGCCAACCCGCGGGATGAACCACCGCGAACAACTCCCGACGCGCCGCAGATCACGACGTCCCCCAGCCTCGTCCCACCACCGCACCCGCGGCTGAGCCGCGCGCAGCACGACAAGCTCGCACAACAGATTCGCGACCGCCTCCGTGCGGCGCGACCCGAGGCCTCGGCCGAGCCAGACGCACCCGCCAAACCACGCGGATTCCTAAATCGCGCGGTCATCCAAGAGATCGTCTCCGAGAAATTCATCGGACCCGCGCGAGAGTGCTACGACCGCGTCCTGGCCGATGATCCCGGTTTTCACGGGAAGGTGTCGCTCCAGTTTACGATCCTCGGAGAGGATGAACTCGGTGGCGTCGTAGACGAGGTCACCCTCGCCGACGAGACTGACGTCAACGCGATCTCGTTCACCGATTGTCTCCGCGAGGCGATGTACGAAATCCGCTTCGATTCTCCCGAGGGTGGTGGTGTCGTCACCGTCACCTATCCGTTTAACTTCGCCCCGGGGTGACCCACTCGGTCACGGTTCGCGCGGGGCGGCCTGCGCGAACGCGGGGAGCGCCTCGCACCGCTCGGCGATGGCAACGAGGCGCGGGTATGGAGTCAAGTCGAGCTCGAAGCGACGCGCGTTATACACCTGCGGCACAAGCACCACATCAGGGAGCATGGCCGTGTCCCCTCCCAAGAAGGCCGCGTCACCGGCCCGTGCTTCGAGCGCCTCAAAGCCCGCCGCCATCCATGTGTGCATCCACGACCGCACCTCCGCATCATCGTGGCCCATGCTCCGCAGTCGCCGGAGCACTCGCAGGTTGCACACGGGATGCACGTCGCAGGCGATGATTTGGGCCAGCGCCCGCTGCTGCGCGCGCGCCCAAGGATCCCCAGGGAGCAGCGGTCGCTCTGGATACAGGTCATCAAAGTATTCGAGGATCGCGAGGGACTGGGTCAGCGCCCCCTCCTCGCATTCGAGCACCGGCACGAGCCGCTGCGGGTTCAAGGCGTCGAGCGCCCCCGACAGGTGCGCGTCGGTGCGCAGGTCCACCGACACCGTCTCCAACGCTACGCCCTTGAGCCCCGCCCCGATCCGGACCCGGTAGCTCGCCGACGAACGCCAGTAGTCGTGGAGGACCGGCACGCTCATGCAGACGCCTCTTGGATGTTCACGCGCTGCTCGATGGCGCCGAAGATACTCGCGCCTTGGCCGTCGAACATCTCCACGCGGACCTGGTCACCGTTGGACATGAACGGTGTGATGGCCTTGCCGTCACGGATCGTCTCGATGCAGCGGAGCTCGGCGATACAGCAGTAGCCCACGCCACCCTCGGAGATGGAGGTGCCGTACTCGGTTCCCTGCTTGTTGGACACGGTGCCGGAGCCGACGACGCTGCCCGCGGTGAGATCACGGGTGCGCGCGGCGTGAGCCACGAGGCGACCAAAATCGAAGGTCATATCCTCGCCGGCGTTGGGTTTGCCGAACAGTTCTCCGTTGTAATGGCTCACCAGTGGCCGGTGCAGCTTGCCCGCCTCCCAGGAGGTGCCCAGTTCGTCGGGAGTCACTGCCACCGGCGAGAACGCCGAAGCGGGCTTGGACTGGAAGAAACCGAAGCCCTTGGCCAGCTCCCCGGGGATGAGCCCGCGCAGCGACACGTCGTTCACGAGCATCACCAGCTTGATGTGTCCGAGCGCCTCCGCCGGCGTCGCTCCCATCGGCACGTCGTCGGTGACCACGGTGACCTCTGCCTCGAAATCGAGGCCCCAGGCGTCACTTTGAAGACGAATGTCATCACGCGGACCCACGAAGTTGTCTGAGCCGCCCTGGTACATGAGCGGGTCCTCGAAGAAGCTGGCGGGCACCTCGGCGCCTCGGGCCTTGCGAACCAACTCCACGTGGTTGAGGTAGGCGCTGCCGTCGGCCCACTGGTAGGCGCGCGGGAGCGGCGAGGCGCAGCCCGCGGGTTCGAAGGCAAACGCCCCGTCCAAGTCACCTGCGTTCAGGTCGGCGTAGCGTTGTTCGAGCAGCGGCGCACACACGGCCCAGCGGTCGAGCGCGGACTGCATGGTCGCGGCGATGTCCGGGACGCGAACGGCGTGCTCAAGGTTGCGAGAGACGACGACGAGGACGCCATCGCGCCCTCCTTTCAGACTTGCGAGTTTCATGGGGCTCCTTGGGTGTTGTTGGGTTGAGTACCGGTGGCGGGGGTCTTCGGGGCGTGCAGCCACGCCGCGTGTTGTGGAGCGCGCTTGGTGCGACTCCACTCTTCGAGCATGGCCGGGGCCACCTCGTGCAGGCGTCGCATGTCCGCGGCGCTGGCGGTGTTTACCGCGAGCTCGATGCGATGCCCGTTGGGATCAAAGAAGTAGATCGACTCAAAGATGCTGTGGTCGACCGGGCCTAGCACCTCGACGCCAGCGGCCTCCAGGCGAGTCTGGGTCGCCGCGAGCGCCTCCCGGGAATCTACCTCAAAGGCGATATGCTGCACCCACTGCGGGGTGTTGGGGTCGACGCCCATGTCGGGCGAGTTGGGCAGCTCAAAAAACGCGAGCACGTTGCCCATGCCGGCGTCCAAGAACACATGCATGTACGGGTCAGGCTCCTTGGTAGAGGGCACCTCATCCTCCGCAATGGCCAGCACAAAGTCCATGTCGAGATGGCGCTGGTAAAAATCCACGGTCTCGGCCGCGTCGTGGCAGCGGTAGGCCACGTGGTGGATGCGACGCAGGCTCACGCGCGCTCCTCCAGGGTGCGGCGGCGCATCTGGTCGCGCTCGAGGGACTCGAACAGAGCCTGGAAGTTGCCCTCGCCGAATCCCTGATCTTCTTTGCGCTCGATGAACTCAAAGAACAGCGGGCCGACCACCGGCTCGGAGAAGATCTGCAGCAGCAAGCGGGGCTCTCCATTTTCGGTGGAGCCATCGAGGAGGATGCCTCGCTCGCGCAGCGCCTCCGTGGGCTCGCCGTGACCTGGAAGGCGCTCTTCGAGCATCTCGTAGTAGGTGTCTGGCGGCGCAGTCATCAAGGGCACTCCCAGCCCGCGAAGACGGTCGATGGTGTCCACCAGGTTGGTACACGAGAAAGCGATATGTTGGATGCCCTCGCCGCGATGCGCGATGAGATACTCCTCGATCTGCCCGCCCGACTCCGCCTCCTCGTTCAACGGGATCTTGATGCGGTCGTCCGGGGCGCTGAGCGCCTTGGAGCGCAGGCCGGTGTGCTCGCCGCGGATGTCGAAGAACCGAATCTCGCGGAAGTTAAACAGGCGCTCATAAAACTCCGCCCAGTGGTCCATACGTCCCCGGTAGACGTTGTGCGTGAGGTGATCGATGACCTCGAGGCCCGCGCCCCTGGGCCGCCGCTCAACGCCAGCGTAGAATACGAAGTCGATGTCGAAGATCGAGGCGCCGTCACCGTAGCGGTCGATGAGGTACAGCGGCGCGCCGCCGATGCCCTTGATGGCGGGCAGCCGCAGCTCCATAGGAGCGACGGCGCCCTCCACCGGCTGCGCGCCAAGCTCGAGCGCGCGGGCGTAGGCGCGCTGGGCATCGCGCACCCGAAACCCCATGGCGCACGCAGACGGACCGTGCTC
>CALKDV010000268.1 GCA_938084085.1 uncultured Nannocystaceae bacterium | reverse complement strand
TACATGGCCATACCGCTCCACAAGGGTCAATTGTCGGTGCGCGAGGTCATGAACGGAGAAAAACTCACGCGGTCGATTTCAACGGACGAGCCGCTCACCGTTGACCACGTCGATGGGCCGTACGCGACGAACGCAGATCTCCGCCAACTCATCGTGGATCGGGGCCTGTAGGTCTTGACGCTGGGCCTTGATTCGACCGAACGCGTTGCCGTTCTCGGTGCTCGTGGTTGGTTCGGACAAACGCTTTGCTCGCTGTTACCCGATGCAGTTCGCGTATTCCGCACAGCATCCAGCCCTGACGAGGTGCACCGCGAGTGGTCGGTGACAGCCCTTGAGGAGTTTGCCCCTACCCTCCTCGTCAATTGCGCTTTCCTCACCCGTGAGCGCCAGAAAATCGAGGGCATGGAGAAGTTCCACTCAGTCAACACTCGGCTCATTGAACAGTTTGGTGCAACGGCCCAGCTTCCGTCGGTGCGGGCCGTGGTCACGATCTCCAGCGGTGCGGCAGTGACGGACCCTGACACCCCCTACGGATCCCTGAAAGCTGCGGAGGAGCGGGTGGCAGCTGACGTGGCGTCGCCGGATCGGTCATCGGTGGTGTTGCGTTCATATTCGGTTTCCGGACCGTACGTGCGCCGGCCACGGGACTATGCGTTCTCCAATTTCATTCTTCAGGCGCCGTCTGGCACCATTGCGATTCAGGCTGGACACCCGGTGTATCGCCGCTATGTCAGTGTTTCCGATGCCCTCGAGGTGGCCGTCGCTTCAGCCGTAGGTGGCTGGTCGGGTGTTATCGAGACTGGCGGGGAACTCCTTGAGATGGGTCAGCTGGCCGAGCGGGTCGTGTCGGTGGTCAATCCGGCAGCGGTGGTGACCCGCGCCCCTTCCGACTCAGCCCCACCCGAGACGTACGCCTCCGATGCCACCTCGTGGCGGCAGGCATGTGACAGGCTCGGCTTTGTGTCGATGGACCTAGATCAGCAGATCGAAGAGACGTCCCGCGGGCTCCTCGGAGAGTCACTCGATGAGTGGTCGCAACATGACTGAGATCACCTACGCGGAGCGGCTGACCCGCACGTTGAGTCGGCTGGGGTACACACACTGTTTCCTGGTTCCCGGCGGCGGCATTATGCATCTGGTGGACGCCGCTCGGAAGAACATGACGGTGGTGCCATTCGTTCATGAAGTGTCGGCCGGCATCGCTGCGGAGTACTTCACGGAAACCTCCTCAACCAACGGGGGAGACAAGGCCTATGCGCTTGTGACGACCGGGCCCGGTGCGACGAACGCTCTGACGGCAATTGCCGGCGCGTACTTAGAGAGCCGAGAATTGCTGGTGGTCGCGGGGCAGGTTAAGTCCGCGGACTTGGCTGGCGGGGGAATCCGCCAGCGAGGAATCCAAGAGGTCGACGGACGAGGGATGGCTGAGCCTGTTTCCAAAGAGACCATCCAAGTCGTGGAACCGATCGTGGATCAACAACTCGCTGGCGCGGTGCGCAGTGGGGCGATGCCGCGACAGGGGCCGGTCTTCGTGGAGGTGTGTTTGGATGCCCAAGGCACTCCCGTCGATGAAACCGGCATAGACGTATCCGCTGATGACAATGCCCTCGAACCGCTAGTCCTTGCCGCCCGTGATGCGTTTCCCGATGTGCATAGGCGTCTATTGGCAGCACGTCGGCCGGTTGTTTTGATCGGCGGGGGTGTGGCACCCGGCGCATTCAGGGGAATGCGTGACCGTTGGGCTCGGGTGGGGCTACCCGTCATGACGACCTGGAACGGTTTTGATCGAGTTCCGGACGATTTTCCGTATTTTGCCGGACGGCCAAACACGTGGGGGCAGCGCAGCGCCAATATCTTGCTCGCCCAGGCTGACCTCGTGCTGGTGCTGGGATCGCGACTCGGCTTGCAGCAAACCGGGTTCAACTGGCAGGAGTGGACCAACGGTGAGGTGATCCAGGTCGATGTTGATGGCAGTGAACTTACAAAGGGTCATCCTGGTACGAGCCGAGGTCTTCAAGCCGATGCGAATACGATTCTCGCCCTACTCTTCGAGCAGGAATATGCCCCGGATAAGCAGTGGCTGAACCACATCGATCGCGTACGAGAGCTGGTGCCGATTATTGATCCGGCCAATACTCACGGGCAAGATTTCCTGAGCCCCTACGCTCTTGTCGATCAACTTGCCGACTGGATGAGTCCTGGTGATGTACTCATCCCCGCCAGTAGCGGGAGCGGGCAATTTGTACCGATGGAGACCTTCCGGCTAAAGGAAGGTCAGCGTGTGATTACGAACAAGGGTTTGGCGTCAATGGGCTACGGACTAGCTGGTGCCATCGGTGCCGCACTGGCAACACCGGATGCCCGAGTGGTTCTGGTAGAAGGCGACGGCAGCTTCTCGCAGAACCTCCAAGAGCTCGGGACCGTCGCCGTGCAGCAGTTGGATCTCAAAATCTTCCTTTTGGCCAACGACGGCTACGCGTCCATCCGCACCACGCAGCGCAATTATTTTGGTGGGGCTTACGTGGGTTGCGATCAGGCCAGCGGCTTGGGGCTGCCCGACTGGAAAGCACTCGTGCGAGCCTTTGGATTGCCGGTTGTGGATGTTGGCTCGGATGGCTTAGCAGCGCCACAAGTCGCCGAGTTGCTTGAAGCGCCAGGGCCAGCCGTCTTCGTGGTCTCGGTAGACCCCGAGCAGACGTATTTCCCCAAAGTCACGAGCAGGGTGCGCGAGGATGGTGGCATGGAGTCCAATCCCATTCACCGCATGTCACCCGAGCTCTCCGAGGAGATAGCCGCCGAAGTTTTCCAGAGATGGTCATGACCGGCACCGTTCTTGTTACCGGAGGCTCACGCGGCATTGGTCGCGCGGTCTCCGAAGTGCTGAACGTCCGAGGCTGGCAGGTGCTGGCACCGTCGCGGCAGGAACTGGACCTTGCTGACCCCTCAAGTGTTGGTACTTTTCTCTCCTCTCTCACCACCGAAGTTGACGGATTGGTTCTCAATGCTGGGGTAAACAGCCCACGTAACTTGGGCGCCTTGAGTTTTGAAGAATGGAACAAGGTCCATCAAGTGAATGAGACCTCGGCTTTCCAGATGGTCTCTGGACTCGTTCCGATGATGGCTCA
>CALKDV010000267.1 GCA_938084085.1 uncultured Nannocystaceae bacterium | reverse complement strand
CTCTCCGTCTCCGTCCCCGTCTCCGTCCCCATCCCCGTCTCCATCTCCATCTCCGTCCCCACTGCTCGATGACTCTCCGTCTCCGTCCCCATCCCCGTCTCCGTCCCCTTCCGAGCTTCCATCCGCACTCGCGTCTCCGGTCTCCGTCATGCCGTCCGCGGTTCCGGACTCCGTGGCTCCCGTCTGAGACGAATCTGCATCTGTTCCGGACGAAGCATCATCCCCGTTACCATCTCCACACGCGGAGGTCATCGACAACGGAAGCGCAACACATAACAGTCTAAGACGACGCATGCAGGAAGACTACGTCGGCCGGCCCTACGGAATCAACTGCTTTTGTCCACCCCACGCCCCAGGGCTTGAGGCATCAACCGCCACCGGTGCAAAAATACTCAACGTCTGCGGTGGGGGTTGGCAGATTCTTAAATTCGTCACACGCTGTTCCGCAGAGCGTGATCGCGGTGTACTGCGTCGAGTAGTACCAACCGGTCTGGTTATTTTGACACTCCATCGCGGTGATTTGGTCGTAGCTCGTTCCATCCACGGTGACCGTCACATCTGCTGGGTTGAGCGGCGGCACGCTGAGCTGAATCTCGCAAGTCGCGACCGCGGCTGCGATGGCGTCGAGGGCGAGGTTGAGCTCCGCGGGGTCGTCCCCAGGATAGTAGTCGACGTTGGGATCCGGGTTGGGGACCCCACCCGCCACCGCGTACTCGTCGGCGCGGTCGGCCAGTCCTGCGCTCGCGCCGATCGCCACTACGTAGGTCGTGATGTTGTCGTTGGCGAGCGCATCCTCGATGGCGCTCACCAGCTGAGTGTGCTGGTTGTAGTCGAATCCATTGCCAACGGGCTCCGCGCACCCAAACGGATCTTGGCCCATCCCGCCGGTCAGCGCCGGGTCAGTGATGTCACCGTCAATCAAGAGCATGATCGCACGGGGCTCGGAGGCGGGCGCCGCGTTCTTCAACGCGTCGAGAGACTCTTTGAATCCGCTCTCGCTCGGGGTGAGACAGCTGTTCGTGATCGTCGACTCATCCGGCAACGCGCTCACGATATTGTTTGAGTTGTTAAGCGCAGGCGCCAACGTCGGATCGTCAAATCCGGCGTCCACCGTGCACTCCGGTCCGCTGCACGCGATGATGCCTTGGCAGTTAAGGCCCTGGATATTTCCGTCGCACTCACACATTTGGTCATCACAGTCCGTCGCCGTCGGGAACCACTTCGCGCCAAACTTGATCACGTTCTCGTAGGCCTGAGTCACCTGGTCCACGATCTGGACCAACGTCCCCCATCGCGTCGAAGTCCCGAAAGTTGAGAGCATGCTCCCCGACTTGTCCAGCACGAGCACAAGGTTTGGCGGGATGACCTGAACTGTTGGGTTCTGGGCGAAGCACGGCACTTCACACTCGGCCGAACACATGTCGCCGTCGTTGGTATTTCCATCGTCGCAGCCCTCGGACACGCCGAGATACCCATCACCGCACACAGTGGCCATGCAGTTATCCATGCAGTCAGACTGGCCCTCAACTCCGGTGAGCGCGCCGTCGTCGCAGCCCTCCCCCGCTGTGGTGTTGAGTTGTCCATCACCGCACTCCGCCACAGTGCAATCAGCGTTGCAGGTCCCGGTCTCGCCGCCTCCTTCGTCACACGTCTCACCGGCGGCTGGGTTCACGTAGTTGTCGCCGCAGGCGACTGGCGTACAGTCTCCATCACAGTTGAGCGCGTCGCCCCCCTCATCGCAGATCTCGCCTGCGGTGGTGTTAAGGTTGCCGTCCCCACAGCTCGCCAAGGTGCAGTTCGCATTGCACGTCGTGGACTCAGTTCCGTCGTCGCACTCTTCGCCCGGGTCCACCACCGAGTTACCGCAGGTCTCGAGACTGCAAGTTGCGCTGCAGCCATCCCCAGCGTTGGAGTTTCCATCATCGCAGGCCTCCGATGGCCCTTGGTACCCGTCGCCACAGACCGTGAGCGTGCAGGACGTCAGGCAATTCGTTGTGCCGTCCCCGTTGTTTGCGCCATCGTCGCAACCCTCGCCGGCGCTGGCGTTGATAAAACCATCACCACACTGGGCGAGGCTGCAATCAGGGTCACAAGTCGCGGACTCTCCGGCGCCATCGCAGGCCTCACCCGCGGTCGCGTTGGTGGTTCCATCGCCGCACTCCGCCACCGTGCAGTCTGCGTCGCAGGTCTGCGATTCCCCTGCGTCATCACATTGCTCCCCCAAATCGACATTTCCATCACCACACTCGGGCGTATCGCCATCGCCATCGCCATCGCCATCGCCGTCGCCGTCTCCATCTCCATCCCCGTCTCCATCGCCGTCCCCGGTCGGATCGCCATCGCCGTCCCCGGTCGGATCGCCGTCCCCATCGCCGTCTCCATCGCCGTCCCCTGTCGGATCACCGTCGCCGTCCCCCGTCGGATCGCCATCTCCATCGCCGTCTCCATCGCCGTCTCCCGACGACATGGTGCCCGAACCACCTTCTGCCGTGCCCGATTCCCCCATCGTTCCAGCGTCTGCCGTTTCCCCGGTCCCCGATGCTGACGTCAAGCCAGTCACACCGTCATCAGAGCCCCCAGAACCGCCACACGCGGTCAACATTACGCACAATCCAAACGGAACAACGATCCTCTTCATAGGCGCACCATACCTGAAAACTGCAACAAGACACATGGACAAACCTCGGAACCGCGACCGCTCAAAGCGTCGGTTGTTGCGCCCCATCCGCAAGTGCGGTAACGTACGTGTGGATGTTGGCACGTACGTTTCGTGGAAAAGTCATGTGTGTCCACGTTCGAAACGCCACCGCTGTCATCGTGCTGTTCGGCGCGTCTGGCGCTGACGCAAGGCGACCCACCACTCCCGCGCCTGCGGAGGTAGCGTCAACCGCGGAAGATCCCTCGACGCCCGATTTCGCGCACCGAGTATTGCAGGCGGTCGACGACCTGTATCGGGGGCAGGCCAGTCGGGCGCGCGTGACCATGTCAGTGACCACAAAACACTGGACGCGCACGCTGGAGATGGAGAGCTGGACGCTTGGGACCGACCGGTCTCTTATCCGCATTTTACAACCGAAAAAAGAGCGAGGAACGGCCACGCTCATGGTCGCCCGTGACCTGTTTACCTACCTCAGCAAAACGGACCGAACCATCAAGATCTCCGGGGCCATGATGGGGGGCGCCTGGATGGGCAGTCACTTCACCAACGACGATCTCGTGCGATCGAGCCGGCTTTCGGACGACTTCGACGCCACCTTGTCGGGTCGGGGCGTCGTGGAGGGCGATGAAATCTACCAGTTTACCCTCACACCGAAGGAGGGCGCCGCCGTGGTGTGGGGAAAGATCGTCGTATCCATCCGCGCCGCAGATCTGATGCCCATCGCGCAGGTGTTCCACGACGAAGACGGCGTCGCCAT
>CALKDV010000266.1 GCA_938084085.1 uncultured Nannocystaceae bacterium | reverse complement strand
TGAGAACTGTGACCCCATGCCGATAAGCCAACCCAGAACGTGGACGAATTTGGCCCTCAAACCCCGCAGGGATCGCGAGGGCCAGGCCCGTGGGGATCAAGGCCCTCGCACCCGGGGCGAGCGTGATTTCAGGCGCCTCCTCGAGACACGCAGCGAGATCCATGCCCGCCGCGAGCGCAGTCATCCTCTCCGGAAGGCGTGCGTCCGGATGAAGGCGTTGCACCCGCAGCGTCGGCGGCATCACCCTACCCTCGCATGTTGAGGATGTCGTCCGGGTCGACGCCAAAGGCGGCCTTGCGACTCAGTCGGATCTTGCCGTTGTCGTCGACCTTGAGCACCTTGACGACGACATCGTCCCCCTCGTTGAGCACGTCCGTGACGTCCTCGACGCGGCGGTTCTCCAACTCAGACACGTGAACGAGGCCATCGGTTCCTGGGAGGATCTCCACGAACGCCCCGAAGTCCACGACTCGCTTCACGAGGCCGTTATAACAAGAACCAACCTCCGGCTCGTAGGTGAGCCCTTCGATAATGCGCTTGGCCTTCTCAATGGCGTCTCGATCATCGGACGCAATTTGCACGCGGCCGGTGTCATCGATGTTGATGTCACATCCGGTCTGCTCGATGATTCCGCGGATCACTTTGCCACCGGGTCCGATGACGTCGCGGATCTGGTCGACCTTGACGTACATGCTCTCGATACGCGGCGCGAAGTTGCTCAGGTCTGAGCGCGGCTCGGGCAGCTCTTCGAGCATCTTGCCGAGGATGTGGAGGCGGCCACGCTGCGCCTGCGACAGCGCGTCCTCAAGGATCTTGCGGCTGAGCCCCTTCACCTTGATGTCCATCTGCAAGGCCGTGATGCCGTCCTTGGTCCCTGTCACCTTGAAGTCCATGTCTCCGAGGTGGTCCTCGTCTCCGAGGATGTCCGAGAGCACGGCGATCTTGTCGCCCTCTTGGATCAGGCCCATGGCGATGCCTGCGACGGGCGCCTTGATCGGCACGCCGGCGTCCATGAGGCTCAAGCAACCGCCACACACCGCGGCCATCGACGAGGACCCGTTCGACTCGAGCGTGTCTGACACGATACGGATGGTGTAGGGGAAGTCGTCCTTGGAGGGGAGGATTCCAGAGAGCGCTCGCTCCGCGAGGGCGCCGTGGCCGATCTCCCGGCGGGACTGTCCACGAAGAGGCCTCGCCTCGCCAGTACAGAACGGAGGGAAGTTGTAGTGCAGCAAAAAGCTGCGGTGAACGTCGCCGTGCACGGTGTCAAGTCGCTGAGCGTCTCGCTCCGTGCCGAGGGTCGTCGTCACGAAGGCCTGGGTCTCCCCGCGTTGGAAGACCGCCGACCCGTGCGGGCGCTCGTAGGGGCGCGTTTGCACAAAAATCGCACGGATTTCGTCGAGCGCGCGGCCGTCGATGCGCACGTGGGTGTCGACCACCTTGTTACGGACGAGTCGCTTCTCAAGAGTGCTGAGCGCCGCTTCAATCTCGTCGATGCGGTCAGGGTGCGCCTCACGAAGCGCCGCCGTGCTCTCCTTGCCCGCCGCGGAGAGAGCCGCGTGACGGTCGTGCTTGCCCTTGATAAGCAGCGCCTCGGTCGTGCCCGCGGTCGCCACATCAAACACGGCCTTTTGCAGGGCCTCGTCGACCTCGGGGGGGTTGAACTCGCGCTTCGCCTTCCCGGCGCGCTCACGGAGCCGGACTTGGGCCTCGATGAGCGGGACGGAGGCGTCCTTCGCAAACATCAGCGCGTCGATCATCTCCGCCTCGGAGATTTCGGCAGCGCCCGCCTCCACCATCATGATGGCGTCTGCGCTGCAGGCCACGACGAGGTTGAGGTCGCTCTCCGCGATTTGTTGGAAGGTCGGGAACGCGATGAATTCACCGTTGATTCGCCCGACGCGGACGCCGGCCACGGGCCCGTCCCACGGAGCGTCGCTGATGGACAACGCCGCCGATGCGCCCGTAATTCCGAGCACGTCCGGCTCGTTCGACTTGTCGTAGCTGTGGAGGCCGCAGATGACCTGCGTATCGCAGCGGTAGCTCTTCGGGAACAGCGGTCGGATCGGACGATCGATGAGCCGACAGGTCAAAATCTCTTTCTCAGACAGACGACCTTCTCGCTTGAAGTATCCCCCGGGGATCTTACCTGCGGCGGCGTTCGCCTCTCGGTACTCCACGGTGAGTGGCAAAAACGGCAGGTCCTTGGGACGTCGGCCGGACACGGCGGTCACCAACAGCGCGGTCCCTCCGTAGCTCATGACAACAGAATTGGCTTGCTTGGCCAGCTTGCCAGTTTCAAGGGTAATTTCTACGTTGCCAACTTTCGCAACTTCTCGGATAATTTCCATGACAGCTCTCTTTGCTCGCAGGCGTTTGTTGATACGATGCCTTCGCCGCCCGCCCGCGAGGATGTGGGCGACGTGGCACGATGGCTCTCGCCACTCAGGTTGCGCGAGCACCTGCCAACACAGGGGACTCGAGCGCACCCAGGAGACGAGACGTGGGTCCTACTTGCGGAGGCCGAGCGCCTTCACGACGGTGCGGTAGCGCTCCACATCACACGACTTCACATAGTCGAGCATGCGTCGTCGCTGGCCGACGAGCTTCAGCAGCCCACGCCGCGTGTGGAAATCTTTTTTGTGCACCTTGCTGTGGTCGGTGAGCAGCGAGATTCGCTCAGTCAAGAGGGCAATCTGCACCTCTGGCGAGCCGGTATCTCCCGGTGACTTTTGAAATTTGCCGACGATTTCGGCTTTGCGGTCTGCGGACAATGACATCGATGTGCTTCTTTCAAAGGGCCCATGCCCTTTTGGTCTTAAAATGTTGAGTTCGAACTGAGGCCGGATAGTCCACATCCAACCCCGGCCTGTCAAGTCCTTCTCGCCCCCACCAAAACGCCCGATGCGAGGGCGACAGACCGCCTCAACGCCGGATAACCCGATCTGGGCAGATCCTCCCCGACGGCTCAATTCTGACGACGATCGCCGCAGGCAATTCGGGTCGATCCTCCGCGGCGACCACCACGGCGCAAAGGTCGGCCTCCGCGGTCGCCTCGGATGCGCGATTGGCGCTTTTAGGTAATTCCGCGACGCCGTCCTCGGCTCCAGCCCAAGGGGCGAGGACTCGTCCTAGCGCAGAGTTGGGTCCAAGGCGCTGTCCGTGACCAAGCCGCTCGAACTCCGCCTCAAATGGACCCGTGGCGAGCACCGATTCAACGGGCAGCAGAGGCCACGGCACACACATCCCCGCGAGGACTGTGGCGCGTTGCGACTCTCGATCACCTCCAACCGAGAGTCGCCATCCACGGGGCTTGCGCTTGGTCGGCGCAGGGTCGCCCTGCCCGGCCTCCCCCGATTCCTCGGGCGGCGGACTGCCGGTGGGCCGCAGCAGCTTCGGGTGGTCGCCTCTCGTGACGCCACACGCCGTGCGATTCAGGGCCCCGAGGTGACACGGTACCCCTACCTGCTCCCCCACCAGCGCGGCGAGGCTACGGATGTACGTCCCTTTGCGCACGAGCAAGCGCCCATGAATCGCCGGGGCGCGCCCGTCGGCCCCCTCGAAGGTCCCAGGCGTCACGTCATCCACCTCGTAGACCACCATGGGTCGCGCCTCCAGCGCCAGCGGCGCGCCACGGCGTGCGGCCTCGTGCGCTCGAACGCCGTCCAC
>CALKDV010000265.1 GCA_938084085.1 uncultured Nannocystaceae bacterium | reverse complement strand
CGCCGCGAAGCGGGAGCCTGCCCTCGCGCCCGAGACGGAGGAGCCCACCCGATGATTGGGATGCTCGTTCGCCGCGCCTCTACGGTGCTGTTGTTGACCCTCTGCGTGCTCGCGTTTGGGAGCTTGTCGTACGCGACCCTGCCGCGGGAGGCAGCGCCTGATATCGACATTCCGATGGTGATGGTGAGTACGCCGTATCCGGGGGTCTCCCCCCAGGACATCGAGAGCCTGCTCACCACTCCGTTGGAGAATGAGCTCTCCGGCATCGCCGACCTCAAAAAAATGAGCTCCACCTCGGCGGAAGGGGTGAGTTTGATCTCCCTCGAGTTTGAGCCCGAGGCTGATCTCGACGAGTCGCTCCAGCGGGTCCGCGATCGCGTCAGCGCGGCGGAGCCCAAGCTCCCGGCAGAGGCGGAGGACACGCAGGTCAACGAGGTCTCCTTCGCCGACTTTCCCGTCTTGCTGATCACCCTCGCGGGCGGGGTCGATGAAGAGGAGTTGAAGACGCTGGGAGAGAGCCTCCAAGATGAGGTCGAGAAAGTGCCGGGGGTCCTCGAGGCGAATCTGTCTGGCGGCCGGACCAGAGAGATTCGGGTCGAGATTGACCCGATGAGGCTTGAGCACTACTCGCTGTCCATGGATGACGTGATCGGCGCCATCCGCAACGAGAACGTGAACCTCCCCGGCGGGGAGCTCGCGGTCGGTGCGTCCAACTTTCTTCTGCGGGTCCCAGGTGATTTTTCAGCGGCTCGAGATCTTGAGCGCGTCGCCATTAAGCGGACCGGCGATCGACCTGTGTTCATCGGCGACGTGGGGCGCGTGGTCGATGGATTCGCGACGCGGACCACGTACTCACGGATGAACGGTGAGGCGAGCGTGACCCTCGGCATCACCAAGCGCAGCGGCGCGAATATTCTCGAGCTCTCGGAGGCAGTGAAGGCCGTGGTGGTGCAGGCCTCCAAGACGTGGCCCGAGGGCGTCGAGTATCGCGCGTTGGGCGATCAGTCCAAGATGATCCGAGACATGGTGAGTGAACTCGAGAACGGGATCATCACCGCGTTGCTGCTGGTCGTGGCGGTCTTGATGTTCTTCATGGGCGTGCGCAACAGCCTGTTCGTGGCGGTGGCGATCCCCATGAGTTTCCTGATGAGCATGATGGTGCTCGAGTTCTTCGGGATGACGCTCAACATGATCGTGCTGTTCAGCCTCATTTTGGCGCTCGGGATGCTGGTGGATAACGCCATCGTCATCGTCGAGAATATTTATCGTCACTACGAGCACGGGAGCTCGCTCAAAGATGCGGCCATTGAAGGCACGGAGGAGGTCGCGGGCGCCGTGGCTGCGTCCACGGCCACCACCGTCGCCGCCTTCTTACCCCTGGTCTTTTGGACGGGGATCATGGGGCAGTTCATGGGCTTCATGCCCAAGACCGTCGTGATCGTGCTGCTCGCCAGCTTGGTCGTCGCGGTCGGGCTGCTCCCGGTGGTGACCGCGAAATTCATGAAGATGTCCAAGGAGAAGATCGAGGCCGTGGGGTCACGAGAGACGGAGAGCCCGGTGATGCGGCTGTACGTGCGGCTGCTCAACACCTCGATCAACCACCGGTACCTGAGCGCCTTCCTGGGCCTCGTCGTGTTGGTAGGGAGCTTCGCCGGATACGGCGCTTTGAACCATGGGACCGAGTTTTTCCCGGAGACCGAGCCGAATCGCGCGACCATTATGCTCTCCGCGCCGGACGGGACCGACATTGACGCCACTGATTCCATCGTACGGAAGGTGGAATCGGTCCTGCTCGGAGAGGAGAATATCGACGTGTATGTCGCAGAGGTCGGCGTCGCGGGGGATGGACAAGACCCGACGCAAGCCGCCCAGAGCGCCGCGAACAGCGCCCGGATCACCTTGGACTTTCTGCCTGACGCAGCGAGCGCGCAAGAGGGAGACAGGCTCCGAGTGGAGCCGGCCACGCGGACCATCGAGCGTGTTCGGCGAGCCCTCTCGAAGATCCCGGGTGCAGAGATCAGCATCGAAAAAGAGCGGATGGGACCTCCGGTCGGGTCGCCGATCTCGGTGGAGGTATCGGGTGACGACTACCACGAGCTTGGCGACTACGCGGCGCGGGTGCGACGGAGACTCGGTGAGATCGACGGCGCGGCAAAACTCAAGGACAACTTCCGCGTGGGTCGACCCGAGATGCGTCTTCGCATCGATCGTGGGGCCGCAAAACGGATCGGTGCGAGCACGCAAGCTGTCGCGATGACTGTTCGAACCGCTATCGCGGGGACGAAGGCGAGCACCCTCCGTGACGGTGAAGATGAATACGACATCATGGTGGCGCTCGATCCGAAGTACCGAGAGGACATGCAGGCGGTGCTGGCCCTGCGGATCCCGGGGCGGGAGGACACCAGCCCCGACACATTCGCGGTGCCCATGTCCTCGGTGGCCGGCTATGAGATCGGGGGCGGCAGCGGCTCTATTCGACACATCGATCAGGACCTCGTCGTCACCGTAGAGGGGCAAATTGCGGAGGGCTACAACGAGAACGCGGTCCGCGCTGAGGTGATCGAATGGTTGGCGGAGGTGGAGCACCCCGCGGGTCTGTCCGCGCGTCTCGGGGGCGCGAATGATGAGCAACGCACGGCGCAGGAGTTCTTAGGTCGGGCGTTCCTCATCGCCCTGTTTCTCATCGCCATCGTATTGGTGACCCAGTTCAACCGTTTTGACCTGCCGCTGATTATTCTGGCGTCCGTCGTACTCTCCTTGGTGGGGGTGTTGTGGGGTCTGGTGATCACGGGGACCCCCTTTGGCGTGATGATGACGGGTCTGGGGGTCATCTCGCTGGCGGGGGTGGTCGTCAACAACGCC
>CALKDV010000264.1 GCA_938084085.1 uncultured Nannocystaceae bacterium | reverse complement strand
GTTTATGGAGGTGACCGCCGCAGATTGGTGGATGTGCGGGATTTTGTTCGTGGTGAGGATGTTTGGGGTGACCGGCGGATACCACCGCTACTTCGCGCACCGCACCTACAAAACCGGTCGCGTATTTCAGTTCCTGCTCGCGTTTTTGGCGCAGACCAGCTCCCAAAAAGGCGCCCTGTGGTGGGCGGCGCACCACCGCGGTCATCACAAGCACTCCGACACCGAAGAGGACACGCACTCGCCTGTCCAGGACGGTTTCTTTTACAGCCACGTCGGCTGGATGTGGCAAGAGGGGACCTCCGAGACTCACTTCGATCGCATTCGTGACTTCGCAAAGTACCCCGAGCTTGTGTGGCTCAATCGCTTCTGGGTTGTTCCGCCGATCATGCTCGGCGTTGCGGCGTACCTCCTGCTTGGATGGTCCGGCTTGTTCGTGGGGTTCTTTTTGAGCACCGTGATCCTGTGGCACGCCACCTTCGCTATCAACTCCCTGGCGCACGTGCTCGGCACTCGTCCCTACACGTCTGGCGACGACAGCCGCAACAACTTCGTGCTCGCGCTGCTGACGCTGGGCGAAGGCTGGCACAACAACCACCACTACTATCAAGCATCGACCCGCCAGGGATTTCACTGGTGGCAGGTGGACATCACCTACTACACGCTCAAGGTGCTCTCCTGGGTCGGGCTGGTGTGGGACCTTCGTGAGCCTCCCGCCGAGGTTGTGCGCGGCACCCGGACGCTGAGTCACGTGAAGCGCCTCGACGAGATGAAGCGAGAGCGGGACGCAGCGCAGCCGACCGCGCCGCTCGCGTCGACGCCTTCGCCGCTGATCGCCGCCCGGGTGTCCAAAACTGTCGCCTAGGACCGAGCGTCGCAGGGGCGCGGAGACGCGACGTCCCCTGTGAGGCGGCGCTGGCTCCCGGGATGAGATCTCCACCTCGCTCCGTCGGTTCACAGGGTCGCCGGCGGCACAGGATGGCGAAGAGGCCTACCGTTCGATCGCGCGGAGTCTGGCACCACGCTCAGTGAGGTGAGCGGTTGCGCTATTGTCGTGGAGATGCCCCAGCCTCGACCGATCCGAAAGCTCTTGTGTGCAAACCGCGGAGAGATCGCAATCCGAGTGTTCCGCGCGGCGACCGAGTTGAACGTTCGCACGGTGGCCATCTTTAGTCACGAAGACCGCGTGCACCTGCATCGCTACAAGGCGGATGAGGCCTACCTGATCGGCAAGGATTCGACGCCTGTCGGCGCCTACCTGAACATCGAGGAGATCATTCAAGTGGCGAAGCGAGCCGAGGTGGACGCCATCCATCCTGGCTACGGTTTTTTGTCCGAGCGAGCAGATTTCGCCCGCGCCTGCGCCGAGGCGGGGATCCGCTTCGTAGGACCTAGCGCCGAGACGATCGAGCTGCTCGGTGACAAGACGACCGCGCGGGAACTCGCGATCCGTGAGGGCGTACCCGTGGTACCCGGGAGCGACGGGCCAGTGGACTCACTTGAGACCCTGTCTTCTTTTGTCGAGGAGCACGGGTTGCCGGTGATCATCAAGGCGGCCCACGGCGGCGGCGGTCGAGGGATGCGGGTGGTTCGGCAAGCGGAGGAGCTTGAGGCCGCCTATGAGGCGGCGCAGTCGGAGGCGCTCTCTGCGTTTGGAAACGCGACCGTCTTCGTTGAGCGATTTGTGGATCGGCCGCGCCACATTGAAGTTCAGGTGCTCGGTGATGACACCGGTGAGACCCTCCACCTGTTCGAACGGGACTGCTCTGTTCAGCGGCGGCACCAAAAAGTGGTCGAGGTGGCGCCCGCGCTGCACCTCGGAGAGACGCTCCGAAGCCGCTTGACCGCGGACGCGATGAAGCTCGCCAAGGCGAGCGGCTATGAGAACGCGGGGACCGTCGAGTTTTTGGTGGATTCAAAGGGCGCGCACTACTTCATTGAGGTCAACCCGCGCATCCAGGTGGAGCACACGGTCACCGAGACTTGTACGGGTATCGACTTGGTGCAGACGCAGATTCGAATCGCGTCCGGAGAGACGCTGGCGTCGCTCGGCTTGACGCAGGATTCCATCGACATGCGGGGATTTGCTATCCAGTGTCGTATCACCACCGAGGACCCCAAAAATAAGTTTCAGCCTGACACGGGGCGGATTGAGGTGTTCCGCGCCGCGGGGGGCATGGGTATTCGGCTCGACGGAGGGTCTGGGTATGCCGGCGCGCGCGTGTCTCCCCACTACGATTCACTGCTGGTGAAAGTCACCGGGCAGGGGCTGTCTTTCTCGGCGGCGGCTGACAAGGTCAAGCGGGCGCTGGCCGAATTTCGAATCCGGGGCGTGAAGACGAACATCCCGTTCTTACAGAATGTATTGGCCCATCCCACCTTCCTCACCGGAGACGCGAGGACCGACTTTATTGACACCACGCCGGAGTTGTTTCGGTTCCCGCGCCGGCGAAACCGGGCGCAGCGGGCGCTGCGATTTCTTGGAGAGGTCGCGGTGAATGGGCCCATGGTGCAGGGGGCGGACGGGACTATCGGCCGCGATGTCGATCCCGTGGTGCCCTGCGCGGACCCGGGAGTCGCGCCGCATGACGGACTCCGCCACGTGCTCGAGCAGGGGGGACCGACCGCGTTTGCAAAGCACGTTCGCGATAGCGAGCCGCTGCTGCTGACGGACACGACGTGGCGCGACGCGCATCAATCTTTGTTGGCCACTCGGGTTCGCACACGAGAGCTCCTCGCGATCGCGCCGGCCACCGCGGCGGCGCTTTCCAGCTTCTATAGCCTTGAGATGTGGGGGGGCGCGACGTTCGACGTCTGCCTTCGATTCTTGCGAGAGTGTCCATGGGATCGCCTAGAGCGGCTGCGCGAGCAGGTGCCCAACATCCCGCTCCAGATGCTCCTTCGCGGCGCGAATGCGGTCGGGTATACGAACTATCCTGACAACGTGGTGAGGGCCTTTGTGCGACAAGCGGCCCGCTCCGGCGTCGATGTTTTCCGCGTCTTCGACTGCCTAAACTACGTCGAGAACCTGAAGCTCGGCATCGACGCGGTCGGTGAGGCGGGTGGGGTCATCGAGGCAGCGATCTGTTACACGGGCGACGTCTCAGACGCGACGCGAACCAAATACAGCCTCGACTACTATCTCGACTTGGTGGGGACGTTGGTCGAGCGCGGTATTCATGTGTTGGCGATCAAGGACATGGCGGGCCTGCTCAAGCCGTTGTCAGCGCGACTGCTCGTGGGGAGACTGCGGGAGGCGTTCCCGCAGTTGCCCATCCATATGCACACGCACGACACGGCGAACACCGGCGTCGCCTCCATGCTGGCCGCGGCGGAGGCGGGTGCAGACGTGGTGGACGTGGCGGTCTCCTCCATGGCCGGTCTGACCTCGCAGCCAGCGATGGGGGCGGTTGTCGCGGCCCTCGAGGGGTCGCCGCGCGCCGTCCAGGTCTCATTGCCTCGCATTCGCGAGCTCAACGAATATTGGGAGGAGGCGCGCGCCTTGTACTCCGCCTTTGAGTCCGGCCTCAAGTCTGGAAATTCGGACGTCTATGATCACGAGATGCCGGGAGGCCAATACACCAACCTCCAGTTCCAAGCCTCCAAGCTCGGGCTTGAAGGTCGTTGGCCGGCGATCAAGCGGGCGTACGCCGCGGCCAACCGGGTGCTCGGAGATGTGATCAAGGTGACCCCCTCGTCCAAGGTGGTCGGTGACCTCGCTCAATTCATGGTCCAAAACGATCTCGACGAAGCGACGCTCGCCGCCGACGCCAACACCCTGTCGTTTCCCAACTCCGTCATCGAGTTCCTTCAAGGACAACTCGGCGTACCGCTCGGCGGTTTTCCTGAGGAGCTGCGCGCTGCGGTCACGCGAGGCGTTGGCTTGGTGGAGGGGCGCCCGGGCGGCTCGCTGCCCGACATGGACTTGGACGCGCTCGCAGAGACCGTCCGGGCCAAGCATGGGCATCAACTGCGCGATGTGGATGTACTGAGCGCGGCGCTGTATCCGCACGTCTTCGACGAATACATGGAGTTTCGACGGGAGTTCAGCGACATCTCCTTGCTCCCGACTCGGGCGTGTCTGGCGCCGATGCGCATCAATGAGGAGCTCACATTTGACATCGAGACTGGCAAGACGCTGGTGGTGAAACTCAGCGCGGTCGGTGAGCTCGGCGTGGACGGCAAGCGCGAGGTCTACTTTGAGCTCAATGGTCAGCCTCGCTCCATCGGAATTTTGGATCGCGCGGCGACTGTGGAGCAGGTGTCGCGGCGGAAGGCGGACCCGAAAGAGCAGGGGCACATCGGCGCCCCGATGCTCGGGAGTGTGATCGCCGTTCGGGTTGGTGATGGCGCGGAGGTTGAGAGCGGCGCGCCGTTGCTGGTGCTGAGCGCGATGAAAATGGAGACGGTGGTGACGGCGCCATTGTCGGGCCAGGTCGCGGAGCTTTGTGTGAGTGCGGGAGATGAAGTGCGCGCCGGCGATCTTTTGGTGCGCTTGGCGCCGGCTGTCCTCAATTGATGGCGGCGCCGTCGGCGGCTTCCATAAAAAAAACCTCCTGATCGATGATCGGGAGGTTTTGTGATGCGGCGCTGTTGGCACCGCATGAAAAAAGGGTCGAGACTACTCTGCAGCAGCCTCTTCAGCAGCAGCTTCCTCGGCGGGAGCCTCTTCAGCAGCAGCTTCCTCGGCGGGAGCCTCTTCAGCAGCAGCTTCCTCGGCGGGAGCC
>CALKDV010000263.1 GCA_938084085.1 uncultured Nannocystaceae bacterium | reverse complement strand
CATGCTCGACGCGCTCGAGATGGAAGACGCGCACGTGTTCGGTTTCTCCGTTCGGGGCGGCACCGAAGCAGAGTCCATGGAGGGGCAACTCCCGCCGCCGATCATCCGGGCGCGGGTTCGGCGGCTCCGCGACGCCGCGAGCGCGCGATGGGAGCGGGCGTGGGCCGCGCGGGTGGGGCACACCATCGACGTAGCGACTTTCCGAAGCGCCTCCGCGCCTGGGGTGATCGACGCACACGCGGGACAAGGGAGCCGCGTCCGGGTGTCGCATCAGCGGTCCGAGGCGCCCACGCGGACTGCCCTTCGGGTCCGCGTGACCGGGACCGAAGATCGGGTGGTGTGTGCGGTCGAAGACCTCACGCCTTAGGGCCAGCTTCGAAGCGGAGATGTCGCTTGGCGAAGACGGCCCGGTGCGCTAGGAGTTGGAGATGAGCGCTGTCGTGATCACTGGAGCGAATCGAGGAATTGGACTGGAGATGTGCAGGCAGTTCGCCGCCCGGGGGGAAGCGGTGATCGCCGTGTGTCGCTCCTCGAGCCCCGCGCTCGACGCCCTAGGAGTTCGGGTCGAAGTGGGGGTGGACGTCACCGACCTCGCGTCGGTGCAGGCGCTGGCGCAGCGCTTGGAGGGCGCGAGCATCTCGCTGTTGGTGAACAACGCGGGGGTGCTGTTTCGTGGGGGCCTCGACGCGCTCGATGAGGAGGAGATTCGGCTCCAGTTTGAAGTGAACTCGATGGGCCCGCTGCGCGTGACTTCGGCACTTCGAGGCTCGTTGGCGCGGGGCGGGAAGGTGGCCATTGTGACGAGCCGCATGGGCTCCATCGAAGACAATGACTCCGGGGGGTCGTACGGCTATCGAATGTCGAAGGCGGCGGTGAACGCGGTGGGAAAATCTCTCTCGATCGACCTGCGCGGGGAGGAGATCTCTGTCGTGTTGCTTCATCCCGGGTGGGTTCGGACGGAGATGACCCGAGGCAGCGGGCTGATCGACGCGTCGGAGGCGGCCCAAGGCCTCATTCGCCGGATGGATACGGTCACGCTCGAGCAAAGCGGATCGTTTTGGCACCAAAATGGCGAGGCGCTCCCCTGGTAGGAGGGTTCAGCGTGCTCGCGTCGAGTCGCGCGGTGCGTGGTTGTCTCACCGGGCGGCGGCCGCGAAGCTCTCCACAATTTCTTGCGCGGAGAGGACCCCGTCGATCCCATCGACGCTCTTGCCCGCTTGCCAGTAGTCGCGGTAGGCGTTGCCCTTGGTGGAGGCGCTCTTGAGCTGCCAGATAGAACGCACCGAGTAGAAGGTGCGCATGTAGTGCTTGAGCTTGGGGTGCTGCAGCATCCTCCGAGCGATGGGGCCAGCTTTGGTCCCGATACGCTCGATGTATGGAGTTTTGATCACCGCCACAGGCACACCAGAGAGCTTGTCTGTCAAGACGATGTCTTCTTCCCGAGCGTCGACGATGGCGGTCTTGTAGTCCTCATGGGAGGAGCATTCGGTGCACGCGATAAATCGGGTGCCGAGTTGCACGCCGGCGTAGCCGAGCTTCAAAACATCTGCGAACTGGGACGGCTGGCCGATGCCGCCGGCACACACCAGCGGGAGCTGCAAGGGGGCGAGCTGTTCGTAGAGGGCCTCGGGGTTGAGGTCGCCGGCGTGGCCACCGGCGCGCCGGTTGACGCAGATGAGCCCATCGACCCCGGAGTCGCGGGCTTTCTTCGCCCATTTTAAGGCGGTGACGTCGTGATAGACCGTCCCACCCATGGCGTGCACCTTGTCCACGACCCATCGCGGGTCCCCGAGCGCCGTGACGAAGAAGCGCACTCCCTCATCGAGCGCGATGTCGATCCACGATCGCATGCGGTCGAGGTAGACCTTGCTCGACTTCTCTACGATGGCGTTGAACCCGATGGGCTTGTCCGTCAGGCGTCGGATGAGACGAATCCCTTCGCGGAGATCGTGCTTGTGCACGAAGGTCATAGAGATTGGTTGGATGATCCCGATCCCGCCAGCCTCGGAGGCCGCGGCGATGAGTTCGGGGTTCGAGCAGGGGTACATGGCGCCGCAGATTAAGGGCACTTCGATGCCGAGGTCTCGCGAGAGGGGGGTGTCGAGGAGATTCGTCACGGGCGGGAGTTTAGCAGCGTCGCGGCACGCATGGGGCGGGCCGGGTCCAAATTTGTTCAGGGGCAGGGGCGCAACTAGTCCCGCAACCGTCTCTCAGGGGAGGTATGCTCGCGCGGAAGAGAGCGAGGTCTTCACCGCGGGATGGCAGCAGACGCGAAACAACGAGACGCGCCACGGGAGCGCGAGGCTCGACCCCGTAAGGGGTGGGACGCAGGGTGGCGATGGCTGACGCTGGCGGGGGCGCTCCTCGGTCCAGGCTGGGCATGGTTGGTACTGACCCGAGCCTCCGCGGAGTCCTTTGTCACGCGCAACGCCCCGCATGCGTCGGCGTTCCTCGACCAGGCGCTGCTCGGGTTGGTGACGTCCGTAGTCGTGGTGGGGGCGCTGGTGGTGTGGATCGCAAGGGCCCGATCTGCGCGGGCGTCCGAGGTGGAGTGGCGCGGGCCGCTGTGGTTCGCCGAGGGATGCGTGCGCCCGCTGGCCGCCGTCCCCTTCGTCTGCGCGGCGTTGTTTGACGCCGAGAACATCCTCGACCCAGGACGGATCGTTAACGTGCTGATCGGAGCGCTGCTCTTGGCGTCGTCTTCGTGGGGATGGTGCGCGCGCGCGCTCGCGGCTCCTCGGAGGGTTGTGAACGCCGCGGCCGTCGGGCCGCTCTCCTTGCTCGGTGCCTACCTCGCGGCCGTCATTCACTTTCGGCGGCTCGCGCATCTCCGCATTGACAGCCTCAACGCCCGCGCCTTCGATCTGGGCATCTACGACAACATCATGCACAACACGGCGCACGGCCACTTTTTGGGCTGTAGCTTGATCAAAGGAGGTGTCCACACCTCGGCCCACTTTGATCCGGTGCTGGCACTGCTCGCGCCGGTGTATGCGCTCGCGCCGGGCGCGAAGACCTTGGTGACCATGCAGGTGGCCTGGGTGCTGTCGGGGTGCCTCCCCGCCTACCTGCTCGCGCGGCGATCGGTCCACGCCGCCGCGGCCCTCGCGGTGGGGATTGCGTGGCTTTGTTACCCGACCGTGCACGGGATCATTCTCCACGACTTCCATTCGTTCGCCCTGGTAGCGCCGCTGTTTTTGTGGGTGGTGTATTTCGCCGAGGGGAGACGATGGCGGGCGTATCTAGGCGCCGTGGTGTTGGCGCTGCTTGTGCGCGAGGACGTGGCGCTGTGCGTGATGGGGATCGGTGTTTGGGTGGCGCTGCGAGAGGAGGGGCGCGTCGCGGGCGTCCTCACAGTGGTCGCGGGCGCGCTCTATTTGCTCGCGGTCAAACTCTGGGTGATGCCTGATCCAGCCCTCCTCATGACCAACTCGGACGAGGTGTACGCGTACGCCAATCGCTTCCGGAGGCTGATTCCTGAGGGCGGTGGTGCCACTGATGCAGCGGTGACGTTGGCGACCAACCCTAGCTTTGTCACCTTGCACGTGCTCACCTCCAACAAAATCGCCAGCATGGCGCTGTTTCTCGTGCCGCTGGTGGGCCTCCCGCTGTTTGGCGGCGCTCGTCTCTGGCTCGCGCTTTGGGGGGCGACGTTTATCTACCTCGCCTCGAAGACGTCGGTGTCCTATCCGCTGGTCCACTACGCCTCGGTGCTGTACCCGGCGCTCTTCGCGGCCTTGCCACCTGGGATGCGGCGGTTCTCCACGTTAGGACCGCGGGCGGTGACAACGTCCGCTCCCGTGGACTCAAATGGCGATGGCGATGGCGCTCGGCGTCGCTTGGCGTTCGCGGCGCGCGGGGTGTTGTTCGCCTCCGTGCTCGCCGGCATGTCGTGGGGGGCGCTGCGACCAAACAAAGCGTTCGCGCTGCACACGGACACGCCCTGGAGTCTCTCGGAGTCTGAGCGAGCGATGGCCCGATGGTTGTGGGCGACATCGGCGGAGCTTCGGCCTGGCACCTCGGTCACAGCGAGCAATCGGCTCGGGCCCTTTTTCTCGTCGCGCCGCGAGCTGCGTCTTCCAGGGCAACAGCGACAGACCGATCTCATCGTGGTGCACAAACGTGATCTTGGCTCGGTGGACCGAAAGTGGATCCAAGAATTACTCGCGAG
>CALKDV010000262.1 GCA_938084085.1 uncultured Nannocystaceae bacterium | reverse complement strand
GCGAGACCTGGTGCTCCAGATGGACAGCCCTCGCCGCTCGACCGCGCTCTCTGCCTTGTCCTCTTTCGTCACGGAGCAACGGACAAAGGAGCTCGCCAACATCGTCACGAGCCTGAAGAAAAAAGGCATCGACTGGAACCGCGCATCCGAAGCCGCTCCGGCCACAACAGACCGTGACCGAGTCAGCGCCAGCGTCGTGCTTCAGGCCGACCGTGGCATCTTGCGCGCTGGCGAGTCAGGCAAGCTCAAGCTCACGGTGACCAACCTCGGGGATACGCCCGCGCATCAAGTCCGAGCCATGAGCGACAGCGACAACGCGGCCTTCGATGAACGAGAGTTCTTTGTTGGGAGGCTCGCGCCCGGTGAATCAAAAACTGCCACGGTGGAGGTCAACGTGCGCGCCAGTGAAATCACGCGCGCAGACCGTGTCGACCTCGACATTCTCACGAGTAACGGGCCTGTCGTGCTCACCGGCGCGTCCCCGTCCCTCGACATCGAGTCTCTCGGGCTTCCTCGCCCCTCTTTTTCCTACGGCTTCCAAATCATCGACGACCCCTCCTACGGCGATGAAATCGAGGGTAACGGAGACGGAGCGCTTCAGCTTGGTGAGCGCGTTCAGCTGCGCGCAACGGTGAAAAATGACGGCGAGGGGGCCTCCCTCGACACCTGGGTCCACCTCCGAAGCTTCTCGGGGGACGCGGTGTTCATCCACGAGGGTCGAGAGCACCTCAAGAAGCTAGATAAAGACAGCTCCGCCGCGGCCGCGCTGGACTTTGAAATCCGGAACCGTCCCTCGGATGACGTGGCCAAGCTCTCCCTCACAGTCACAGACAACGAGATCGGTGAGTACCTCGCCGAAAAGTTTGAGCTCGCGGTCCATTCCGACAGTGTCAATTTTGAAACCATCCGCGGCGCGGTCACCCTCCCTGAGAGCGCAGACCTCTTCGCGAGTCCTCTCGGCGAGTCCATCAAGGTCGCCTCCGTGCCCGCAACGTCAACCCTCCCGGTGACAGGCCGCTCGGAGGGATGGCTTCGCGTGAAACTAAAGGACCGACCCGCCTTCATCCCCGCCCAGGGGCTCGAGGTGCAAAGTGGCCGGGCTCGTCGCTCCACGCCACACACGCTTCACTTCGCCATCTCTCCACCGCAGATCGAGGTGGTGGGCCGAGTCTCGCAGACCGAGCAAGACCACATCGCCATCAGCGGGAGCGCCGTCGGAGAGAACGGGGTCAAGGATCTGTTCATCACCGTGGTCAATCCCTCCCGGGACATCTTCGCTCGGAGAGAGAAAGTGTTTTTTCAGGCCGCGACCGACGAGCAAGCCACCAAGCTCGACTTCGCAGCCACCATCCCCCTCACTCCGGGAAACAACCTCATCGAGATCCACGCGAGGAAGGACGAGGATGTGGTCGGGACGCACCGGATGTGGGTGCTGTCCACCAAGGGTCTCGAAGAGGCGCGTGAGCAAGAACGTAAGCGCGTTGCGCAAGCCCGATGAGAGTCCCCACCCCCTCGCCGTCGGCTGAGAAGATAAGAAGAGCTCCGTTGCGAAGGGCTCAGCCCGCTTCTTTTTGGTCGGCGTAGACCAAGACCGGTCGCTTACCCGAGGTCACGCACTCCTCATCGACGTGGACCTCCAGGACATTCTCCTCGCTCGGGATGTCATACATCACGTCCAACATCGCCTTCTCCAAGATCGAGCGGAGACCACGGGCGCCGGAGCGCTGGTCCTTGGCGCGACGCGCCACCGCCCTGAGTGCGTCCTCGGTGAACGTCAGCGTGACGTCGTCCATCTGCAGCAGTCGGTGGTACTGCTTGACGAGCGCATTCTTGGGCTCCGTGAGGATCGCGACGAGGGCGTCCTCTTCAAGTTCGCGGAGCGGCGCCACCACGGGCAGTCGACCGATAAACTCGGGGATGAGGCCAAACTTCGTGAGGTCGGTGCTCTCGATCTGCTGGATGAGATCCCAGTGACGAAGCTCTTTTTGTTTTTGCACCGTTGAGCCGAAGCCCATCGTCTTCGACGTGGTGCGGGTTTCGATGATCTCCTCGATGCCCGCGAACGCTCCGCCGCACACGAAGAGGATATTCGTGGTGTCGACCTGCAAAAAGTCCTGCTGTGGATGCTTCCGCCCGCCCTTGGGTGGGACCGAGGCCACCGTGCCCTCAAGGATCTTCAAGAGCGCCTGCTGCACGCCCTCTCCAGAGACATCTCGAGTGATTGAGGGGTTGTCGCCCTTACGAGCGATCTTGTCGATCTCGTCAATATAAATGATTCCCCGCTGCGCTCGGTCCACGTCGTGGTCGGCGTTTTGCAGCAGACTGACGATGATGTTCTCGACGTCTTCGCCGACGTAGCCGGCCTCGGTCAAGCTCGTCGCGTCCGCGATGGCGAAGGGCACATCAAGGATCCTCGCCAAGGTTTGAGCGAGGAGGGTCTTGCCAGATCCCGTAGGTCCGAGCAGCAAAATGTTGCTCTTGGAAAGCTCCACGTCATCTTTTGTGCTGACGGCGTTGATGCGCTTGTAGTGGTTGTAGACCGCTACCGCGATGATCTTCTTTGCGTGCTCTTGGCCGACAACGTAGTCGTCGAGCGTCACGCGGATCTCTTTCGGTGTTGGGACCTTACCGCTGGCCTCGGGGTGCTCTTCTTTTTGCACCTCCTCTGCGAGGATGTCGTTGCACAAGGCGATGCACTCGTCGCAGATATAGACCGAGGGCCCCGCGATGAGCTTCTTCACCTCTTTTTGGCTCTTCCCGCAAAAAGAGCAGCTTAAGTTGGTGGTATTGGACTCACGCTTCGAGGTCATGGGTCACTCCTTATCTTTCCCTTTGTCCTCAGAGCGGGTCAGCACCTCGTCGATGAGTCCGTACTCTTTCGCCCTCCCCGCGTCCATGAAGTTGTCTCGCTCGGTGTCCGCCAAAATCTCTTCCACGTCGCGGTTGCAATTCTCGCCGAGGATCTTGTTGAGTCGCTCTTTGAGACGGAGGATTTCGTTGGCCTGAATCTCGATGTCAGTGGCCTGCCCCTGCGCGCCGCCGAGCGGCTGATGAATCATGATCCTCGCGTTCGGCAGAGCGAAACGCTTGCCCTTCTTCCCCCCCGCGAGCAAAAATGCGCCCATGGACGCTGCCTGCCCCATACAATAGGTAGCGACGTCGCACTTCACGTACTGCATGGTGTCGTAAATCGCGAGACCCGCC
>CALKDV010000261.1 GCA_938084085.1 uncultured Nannocystaceae bacterium | reverse complement strand
CATCACAACGGCCGACGAAATGCTCGGTGACGTGCTCGCGCTCAAGCGATAGCGTCATTTTTCACGGGGATCATCCGCTCGCAGACTCGATCCTCGGCCCCCCCTGGCCCGCACCGGGACACCGGTGCGGGTCCTCTTTTATGTGGCGCGCGATATCGCACCCAAGAAGACGGCACGGGTCCTGCATTTGATGGGAGACGTCGGGCGCTTGACGCCCCCCCATTCACCTGGAGTGACCCATGGCAGAAGAAGAGTCCAACGAAGAAAACGGCAAAAAGAAGAAGCCTCTGCTCCTCATCATCATCGCGGCAAACCTGGCGGTGGTCGGTGGCGCAGTTGCGTATGTCGTGAGCAAAGACAGCGGCGAGGCCAAAGCGGCTACCACCTCTGAAGGCGGCGCCGACAGTGACGGTCATGGCGGTGAAGCCGACAGCGGCAACGTCCCGGCCAGCGGGGCCGGCCCCATCGTGCCGTTCGACGCCATGGTGGTGAACCTGAACGAACCCGAAGGCGCCCGCTACCTCAAAATCCAGATCGCCGTGCAGCTCACGAACGCCAAGATGACGAGCACCGTGGAGGAGTCCAAACCCATCATCACGGACCACTTTATCCGCGAGCTCTCCGATCTTAACTTTCGTCAAACCATGGGCAACAAAAACAAGTTGGCCATCAAACGCCGCCTGCTCAAGCGCCTCAACGAAGCTGTCGGCACCGATGCCGCCGTCGACGTCCACCTGACCACCTTCATCGTCCAGTGACCGATTTTAGCCGAATTCCTATCCTGAGCCCCACGGAGGTCGAAGAACTCCTCGAGTCTTCGGACGTGGCGCGGGTTCAGATCCAAGCAGAGTCTATCGATCTGCTTGCCAGTGACCGATACATCCAGATGATGATCCCGTCGCTGTCGGTGGGATACGTGCGGTTGGCCGAGACCCTTCGAAAGGTCCTCACTTCACTGCTGAGAGTCAAAGCAGAGGTCCAAGACGAAAAACCAGAGATCATGACGGGCCGTGGGCTCATGCGGGTCGCACAACACGCGGGCTGCATGCTCGGCCTGACCACCCGCGTCCAAGGGGAGGTCCAAGGCTCCTCCATCCTCTGCATCGACCGCCGCTTGACCTCTGCGCTCATCGATCGACTGTTCGGTGGGGACAATGACAGCGACTCCAATGAGATCGATCGTCCCCTGACCCCCCTCGAGCGCCGGGTTCTACAGCGCGCGCTGCAACCCGTGGTCGACGCGCTCAACCAGACTTTGGAGCCCCGAGGCACCTTCGAGTTCGAGATCAGTTGCATCGAGTGCAACCTCGATCTGGTCAAGGGATTCACCCCCGACGTGACCGTGCTCCACGTCCCCATCACCATGCAACTCAACGACCGCCTCGCCAGCATGTCCATCGCGCTCCCAGGAGCGGTGCTCGAGCCCCTGCGCGGCATGCTCGGCGTGGTCACTGAGGCGACCAAGGGCGCGACCGTCATGAACGACATCGTCCGTCGCACCCCCGTCAATCTCGAAGTCGAGCTTGGCCGCGCCAATATCGGGCTGCGCAAGCTCTCCCAGCTTGAGGTGGGGCAGGTCCTCAAACTCGAACGTCACCCGTCGGAAGAGCTCCCCGTGAAGATCTCCGGCGTCACAAAATTCCACGGCCTCCCCGTCGCCGACGGCGGTGCCCTCGCCATCGAGATTACTCGCACCTGTGATTGACCCTCCAAAGGAACCCTCCCGTGAACAATAAAGACAATGATCTCAGCCTCGTACTCGATGTCCCTGTAGAGATTTCTGTGCAACTCGGCCAGCGCACGCTGCCTGTCTCCGACGTCCTCTCCCTCGGACCGGGCGCGGTAGTTGAGCTTGGCAAAGCCGCAGGGGAGAGCCTCGACATCCTCGTGAACGGCAAACTTGTCGCCCGGGGCGAGGCGGTGGTCGTGGGCGAAAAATACGGCGTCCGCATCACCGAGGTGCTCAATCGCGATGCCGCAGCCGACGGAGACCCCTCCGGAGGAAAGGAACAAACAAATGCCGCATAAAATCTTGAAATCATTCGCTTTTTCCTCCATCGCATGCATCGCGTTTGGAGCCGCGTTTCCGCTCGCCGCGCACGCAGAATCCTCGAACACCGAGGCCTCCGCGTCCGCAAACTCAGAGCTTCAAGTCACCTTTGAAGAGTTCGAAAACGAGGTGGTCATCCACATCCGCGACGCGGGCGGCATGCTCAGCAAGCCCGACGTGGTCACCTCCCGCCGGGGCTACATGATGTCGTTCCCCAACGAAAATGTGGCGACGTCTTTCCATCGGATGAACGCATGGAGGCTCGGCCGCCTGCAGACCCAGCAGTACGGCAAGCGTGCGGTGGTGCGGCTCGAGCAGCGGCGCTATCGACCGAGTCCCCTCGAGGACAACGTGAAAATCATCCCCGTGCTCGGCGGTATGGACATCGTGGTGGAGGAGAACAAGGTCATGCCTAAACTCGACCCTGCGCCCACTGCCGTGGCGGACCTGCCCACGGTCGACGCCGGTGCGACCGCTCCCATCGCATCCGATGCAGAGACTCCCGTGGTCCAAAACTCTCCCATGGAGGAGAGCGCGAACCCCGCAGCCGCGGCGACCATCGCGGCGCTCCAGCGCAAGCTCGGTGGCGATGTGCCGGTGGATCCCACCCAGATTCCCATCGCCGCAGCGCTCAACGCCGCGGCTGCTCCCGTCACCGCCACCGACGCCGCCACCGACGCCGCGACCGATGCCGCGACAGCCGATGCACCCGTGGGCACCGATGAGCTCGCCACTGCACCTGAGATCGCCGTGGAGGGGACACCATTGTTCGCAGAGAGCACCGCGCCGGAGGCTGCGGCCGCCAGCGCCTCCCCATTCGCGACCGGAGGTGAGGCCTCCGAGATCAACCGCTTTGGCCTGGTGATGATGATTCCCACCATCCTTGGCCTCGGCCTCTTGATGCTCTGGAACAAAAAGCGACAGACCGTCGGCGCCGCCACCGGCCGCATGGAGGTGATGTCTAAAATCGCGCTTGGGCCGAAGCAGCAGGTGATCCAAGTCAAAGTGGGCGGCCGAGAGTTGCTCCTCGGCGTCACCGAGCACCAAGTGGGCCTCATCTCCGATGTCACGGCCTCCATGGGCGCCTCCGCCACCACCGCCGAACACTTGCTGGCCGGCCAGTCGATCCCTGGGCTCCAAGGCCCGTCCGCGGCCCACTCCGATCGCTGGACCGCGTCTCAAGGCGCTGACAGCCCTGCAGAGGCCGCCGCCACATCAA
>CALKDV010000260.1 GCA_938084085.1 uncultured Nannocystaceae bacterium | reverse complement strand
GAGGTGCTCGAGAGATACCGCCAGCGCCAGGAATTCACCGAGAGAGTCCCAACGGAGATGTCCCTCCTTTTCAAACTGCTGCACGTGCTTCGGCGCCGACCCGCCCGCGCCGGTCTCAAACAAGCCGCCGCCGCGCATGAGCGGCACGATCGACAGCATCTTCGCGCTGGTGCCGACCTCCAAGATGGGGAAGAGATCGGTGAGGTAGTCACGGAGTACGTTGCCGGTCACCGAGATGGTGTCGAGCCCCTCTTTGATGCGACCGAGCGTAAACTTCGTCGCTTCGATCGGCGAACGAATAGAGATATCGAGGCCGTCCGTGTCCGTCTCGGACAGGCAACGATTGACCTTCACGATGAGCTCGGCGTCGTGGGCGCGGGCGTCGTCAAGCCAAAAGACCGTCGCTGCCCTGGTGGCTCGAGCACGACGTACCGCCAGCTGCACCCAGTCGCGCACCGGCGCGTCCTTCACCTGACACATCCGCCAGATGTCCCCGGCTTCGACCTCATGGGAGAGCGCCGTCTCTCCCGACTCGAGCACCACGCGGACGGTGCCCGGTCGGTCGATCTCAAACGTTTTGTCGTGGGAACCGTACTCCTCGGCCTTCTTCGCCATCAGGCCCACGTTGGGGACGCTCCCCATGGTCGTGGGATCAAAAGCCCCGTTGCGCTTACAAAATTCGATCACCTCGCGGTAGACACCCGCGTAGCTGCTGTCGGGGATCACCGCCTTCGCGTCCTCGGCCTTCCCCTGGGCGTTCCACATGCGCCCCGAGGTCCGGATCATCGCGGGCATCGACGCGTCGATGATGACGTCGCTGGGTACGTGAAGATTGGTGATGCCTCGATCGGAATCTACCATGGCGAGGGAGGGCCCCGACGCGTAGACGTCGTCGATGGCCTTGAGGATAGGATCACGCTCCGACGCAGGGAGCCGGTCTACCTTCGACAACAGGTCGCCGAGGCCATTGTTCACGTTGACCCCAAGCCGGTCGAAGACATCCCCGAAGCGCTCGAACACATCCTTAAAAAAGACGCGGACTCCGTGTCCAAAAATGATCGGGTCCGACACCTTCATCATCGTCGCCTTCATGTGCAACGAGAACAGCACGCCCTTGTCGCGGGCATCTTCGACCTGTTCGGTCAAAAACGATCGCAGCGCCACAAGCTGCATGGTCGTCGCGTCCACGATCTCGCCCGCCTCCAGCGCGATTCCCTCTTTAAGCGTGGTCACCTCGCCACCGGCGGTCACATGCTCGATGCGTGCGACAGTCGCCTCGTTCATGGTCACGGAGCGCTCGTTGGAGCGAAAATCGCCCCCCTCCATCGTCGCGACGTGGGAGGCTGAAGTGGATTCCCATGCACCCATGGAGTGTGGGTTGCTCCGGGCGTATTCCTTCACCGCCTTCGGGGCACGTCGATCCGAGTTCCCCTCGCGGAGGACGGGATTTACAGCGCTGCCCTTGACCCTCTGGTAGCGGGCCGCGATCTCATGCTCCTCGTCCGTGGAGGGCGCCACCGGATAGTCGGGAATCGCGAATCCCTTCGCTTGCAGCTCCCGGATGGCAGCCTCAAGCTGGGGCACGGATGCAGAGATGTTCGGCAGCTTGATGATGTTGGTTTCGGGAGATTGGGTCATCTCACCAAGCTCTGCCAACGCATCGGAGACCCGGTGCTCTGGCGCGAGACGGTCGTTAAACTGCGCCAGGATTCGTCCCGCCAAGGAGATATCGCGGAGTTCGAGCGCCACCCCCGCAGTCTTCGTGAACGCCGTCGCGATCGGCAAGAAGGAGTAGGTCGCGAGGGCGGGAGCCTCGTCAGTCTTCGTGTACACAATGGTCGGCGTGTCGGTCATCTCGTGTCTCCTGGGGCTCGCCCAGCAGGCGGATGGTCGTTCCCAGACGCCGTCGTTGTCAATGGACGCCGCGGAAGGTGCCAAATTTACGCGCCTGCGCGTGAATGTGGTCCTGCGCAGGTCCGGCCTCCCGCCTCTCGCCTCTCGCCGACGCCGCCGCAGACAGCACCTTTGCGGGGCTGACTGCCGCCATGCCGCGTCGCACCACCCCTCCTGTACCGGCCCTCGAAACGACCCGCGTGACCGACCCCCCACGACGCCAATGGTCTTGCTATATCCCTGGGGTGCGCCCTATCGACATCGTCCACCACACGAACACGCGCTCGCTCGTGATCACGTGGGAAGACTCGTCTCGCTCGGAATATACAGCGTCGTACCTTCGCGGATGGTGCCCCTGCGCGGAGTGTCAAGGACACTCGAATCTAGTGAGGTATCACCCGACCTCAGACAACGTCTCCATCGCGGAGATGTGGGAGGTAGGAGCCTACGCCGTCGGACTCAAGTTCTCGGACGGCCACGACAAGGGCATCTTTCGTTGGACCTGGCTGCGAGACATTCGGCATGCCGCGGCGCCCGAGGGTCCAAAGACCGGGCGATTCGTCGCCGGCCTCTACGTCTCCGACGCAGAAGTTCATTGATCGGCGTGACCTGTCGCCGCCCGTCATCCGGCACTCGCTCCGTCAAAGATGGCCTAGGGGTCGGTTGGGCGAGGTGTAAAGGATCGCGTCCCACGATCGATTTACCTGCAGTATCGTTGAGCGCCGGCCGCCTCACTCGTTACGTAGATAATGGCCGAGCGACCTGGGATGAACTCCTCTGACAATCACGACGCGTCCGCTCCACACCTGGAGAAAATTCGCGCGTCGATCTCCTCTGGCTCACTGGATACTGCGGAGTCCATGGTTGACAGGCTGCTGGCGGAGTCCGCTAGCGACGCCTTTGGATGGGACCTGAGGGGGCTCATCGCGCATCTCCGCGGGGACCCGCGGATGGCACGATCGCACACGCGCAGAGCCATCCGCCTTCGAGAGGACGTACCCGATTTTCATGAGCACATGGCGCTCTACCTGCGCTTGCTGGGCCGAACCGAAGAGGCGATTCACTCGGTGCAGCGCGCCCTCGAGCTGCTTGAGGGGGGCGGGCCACCCTCTCCCGAGCGGTGTGCAGCGCTCCACGATTTTTGGGGACACCTCGCACGGGACGGCGGCGACATCGACGCCTCCGTGATGCACCACGAGATCGCCTGCGCAGGCCACCCCGAGGGTGTCGAGTTTCTCTCCAACCTCGCCATCGCCTGCGCGGACCATCCCGAACGCGCAGACGATGCGCTCGAGATGATCCGTCGCGCGACCCGCCGAGCACCGACGCGCGCCGATCTCCACTTCAATCACGCGAAGATTGAGGTCAAGGTGGGAGCCGAGGACGAGGCGATACGCGCGCTTGATCGCACCCTTAGCCTGGATCCCAGGCACGTCGGCGCCACGATGGAATTGGCCTCCCTGCATGAACGAGCGGGTCGCAGAGAGGCCGCCGAACGACGCCTCACCGCGCTCCTCGACGCCTGCGCGGACGCCCACGACATCCGCTTCAACCGAGGACTGCTCCTGCTTCGGCATCAACGCTGGGAGGATGGATTCCTAGACTTTGAGGCGCGCTACGACATGCCCGACATCCCAACCGCCGCGATCGAGACGCCCCGGTGGGTCCACCATCGCGACCCCCTCCCGGCGGCGCGATGCCTCCCGTCCATG
Source organism: uncultured Nannocystaceae bacterium (assembly GCA_938084085.1). GTDB lineage: Bacteria > Myxococcota_A > Polyangia > Nannocystales > Nannocystaceae > JAAZXR01. The sequence goes on along the minus strand of CALKDV010000260.1, from coordinate 2,111 downwards.
CGAGATATTCGCGGACGCCACCTCCTCCTCGTGGCAGAGCAGGGCCTCGGAGACACCCTGCAGTTTTCGCGCTTTTGCAAGCTGGTCCGGCGTGACCACGAGCCCGCGAGCATCACCCTCCAGGTGCACCCCCGGCTGCTCCCCCTCCTCACCGCCCTCCCGGGCGTCGACACCGTCGTGTCGCTGAAGGCGCCGACGCCCGCGCACGACGTGTGGACGGGGCTCATGAGCCTCCCCCTGCTGTCTGGCGCGGCGGCGCGCGCAGAGTTTCACCACCCGCCATGTTTTGAGGCCGCAAACATGCGGCGCGAAATCTGGCGAGCTCGGCTACCCGTGCGCCGGTCCCGGCGAGTCGCGATAGCGTGGCAAGGCAACCCAAGCTACGCCGGCGACGCGGAGCGCTCCATCCCCCTCGCCCACTTCATCCCGCTGCTCTCCAACGTCGAGGGCCTCGACCTCATCTCCCTGCAAGCCGGGGATGGCTTGGACCAGCTCGACAGCTACATCGACACCGGCGGGCTCCACATCCTCGACGGACCGCTGGACGCCGATGGAGCCTTCTTAGACTCCTCCGCTATCTTGAGCGCGTGTGACCTGCTGCTGAGCTCAGACACCTCCATCGTCCACCTCGCCGCCAGCATGGGGGTTCCAACCTGGGTCCCCACTGCCTACGCCCCCGATTGGCGATGGGCCGGCCACGGCACCTCCTCTCCTTGGTACGATGCGGTGCGGCTGTTTCGACAGCCAACTGCCGGCGACTGGTCGGCAGTGTTTCGACAGATAACCTCGGCCCTCCAGGAGCTCCCCCCATGAAAATCTCTATCCCCGTCGGCGCTGGCGAACTCATCGACAAAATCACCATCCTCACCATCAAGTCCGAGCGGATCACGGACGAGGCGAAGCTGGTCAATATCCGTCACGAGTTGGCGCTCCTCGTCAAGGTTCGTGACCAGGCGCTGGGATCCTTTTCCGAACTCCCCCAGCTTCAAGCGGCGCTCCAGACCATCAACGAGGCGTTGTGGGAGATTGAGGATGACATCCGCGATCGTGAACGAGCCGATGACTTTGGACCCAAGTTCATTGAGCTCGCGCGGGCTGTGTACGTCACCAACGACCGACGTGCCAAGGCAAAGCGGTCGGTTGACGAGCACGTCGGCTCTCCGATCGTCGAAGAGAAAAGCTACGCCGAATACTGAGCGAAGGGGCGCCCTCCCCCTTCGTTCCTAGAACCGATAGGTGAAGACCAGCTTCGCCTCTTGGACGGTCTGGAAGTCGGTTCCGTAGACCTCTTGGTCTGCCGGCGAGAGTTCCACGAGCCGGTAGCCATAAAACGCAGAGGCGTAGAACACGTCACGCCACAAGAACACGTTCGCCGTGGCCCGAGCCGCCGACTCCTGCAGCTGCCGACGTAGATCGTAGCTCAGCGACGCAGGCGGCGCCTCGAAGTTCGTCGCGATGTACTGCCCGAAGTCTGCACCCAGGAGCAAGCGTTTCTTCACCGCGAGGACGCCCAGCTGGATGTTGTAGGCGAGCTGCCAGTTCTTGAACGCCAACTCTCGCTTGCCGTAGGCCTCCGCCGCCAAAGAGAGCCGTTTCCAGCGGAAGACCCCCTGCACGTTCAGCGCAGGGTAGCGCTCTTGCGGCCGCTGGTCATACTTGACGCCTAAGCTGAACGCCAAGGTCGTCGGCACCGGCACATACAAGAGCGCTGAGTCGAGGCGCCCGTAGAATCCGACCGCGTTGAACTGAAGCTGCGCCCCCGTGGACCACGCGTAGTTTTGGTCGCCGTCCGGGAAGAACGTCCCGCCGATATTGCCGGCGTAGCGCCCGCTCCCGCCGGCCGCGAAGGCGCGATACAAAATCTTGCCGTTCTTCGTGATGGGCCCGCCGAACTCAATGGCCGCCCCGTTCCCCTGCTCAAACGCGTTCGTAAGATAGAAGGGAGGATCGAGCATCAGGTTCTTACTGATGGAGCGAATGACACCAGTGGAGAGCCCGCCGCCGCCGGAGTTCACGTTCACGTAGTGACCATTCTTGATGGGCACCTGGAACATGGCGAACGTCACCCGCGGCGTCTTCTCCGCCCGCATCGAGATCAAGAAGAACGAGTT
>CALKDV010000259.1 GCA_938084085.1 uncultured Nannocystaceae bacterium | reverse complement strand
TTCAGCGCAGACGCGACGTCCTCTACGATGGTGGAAGACACCACCTGGGCGGTCGAAAGATTTACGCTGATGGCCAAGGGGTCTGGGGAGGGGTATCGATCGAGCCACACCGCGAGTTGGCAGCAGGCCCGCTCAAGCACCATCTTCCCGATGGGGATGATGAGGCCCGTGTCTTCTGCGACCGTCACGAACTCATCGGGCATCACCACGCCACGCACGGGGTGTCTCCACCGAACGAGCGCCTCGAAGCCGCTCATGACGGAGGTGGCGAGGTTGATGATGGGCTGGTAATAAACCTCGAGCTCATCTCGGTCGACGGCTTGTCGGAGTTCTGTTTGAAGCCGCAGCGCCGTCATGGCCTGCTTGCGCATGTCGGGTCGGAAGACGGCGCAGCCCCCCCGCCGGTTGCGTTTGGCCTCGGTGAGCGCGATGCCGACGTCGCGCAGGACCTCGGAGGCCCGCTCGTACCCGACGGCGCTTGAGGTGACGCCCGCGCTGACGGAGGTGAAGACCTCCTGCCCATCAATAATGAACGGGCGGTTGAGTCCGTCTTGAATGATGGCGCTGAGCTGCTCCGCGTCCTCCACGGTGGTGTCTCCCCGCATGAGGATCGCAAATTCGTCGCCACCATACCGACACACCAGGTGGTTCGACGCGACGTTCCCGAGCAATCGCTCACCGAGTTGACTCAAAATACGATCACCGGAGTCGAGGCCGATGGACTCGTTGACCACCTTGAATCCGTCGACGTTCAAAAACAGCAGGACGAACTCAGGGTGGGGGACCTGACGGAGGGCTTCGATCGCCTCGGAGAGGCTCTCCATGAGCCACATGCGACTGGCGAGACCGGTGGTGGCGTCTGTCTGCAGAAGCGACTCTGAGGACTTTCGGCGGGTGATGTCGGTGAGGGATCCCGCGACCTCCGTGACCTGGCCTAAGTCATTGCGCTCGGCGATCGCCCGGGTCACCACCCACCGCCAGCGTCCGTTGCGGTGACGGATGCGGTGCTCGAAGACATGCCCGGGCGACAGCCCCTCAAGGTGGGCGTCGAGGTTGGCGCGAAGTCCATCGATGTCGTCCGGGTGCACCCGGTCGAGCCACTCGTTGATGGAACAGCCTCCCGCCCCGCTCGGGCCGAGCCCGAGGAGCGTCCGCCAACGATCCGAGAAGTCGCACACATCATCCCTGACGTTCCAGCACCAGATGCCGTCGCTACACGAGAGCGCGGTGTGACTGTACCGCGCCTGGCTGCGCGCGAGGTCGCGGGCGAAGGCGGTGCGCTCGATCGCCAGCTCGAGGATCGATTCCATGGTGTCCGCGGTGACAGCGTCCACGGGGACACGCACCGCCCCATGCGGTAGGTTCCAGCCTGGCGCGTCGCTGTCGACGGCCACCAAAACCACGCGTCGCAGGAGGTTTGTGCCTCGCTCGGTGAACAAGGCCGCGAAGTCGCTGAGATCCGTCCGGCCATCGATCACAACGATGTCGTGTGTGTCGCGAAGGACCTCCATCCCCACGCTAGCGATCTCGGTCGCGTGGGTGATGACGCAGTGGTGGCGGGTGAGCCCGAGGAAGGACTCAAGCAGCGCCGGCGCGGTGGATTGGTCGACCGCGAAGAGGACCTTCAATGCCTCACCGTCTCGCTGCTCATTTGCCGACTCCTTCGCTTTCTTGGGGAGCTCAGCAAGTTTCGGCGTAGAGGATGTCATGGGAGATGCGCAGTGAGCATGGTTGCGCCCGCCGCGATGCCTTCGTGACTCGATTGTAGCACGGAGGCGCGCACGGTCAGGGAGCGGCCGCGCTTCGCCCTGAGGCGATCGCCGCGTGTCGGTCCACCGGGTCGGCGCTACCGTGCTGCGGCGCGCCGTGCGGCGGGGGAGAGTCCTCGCCGTCCGTGGTGGAGTGGTGGACCGGGCTCGCTGCAGTCGACGCGGGCGTGGGCGCGGCTGGTGGTGAGCGATCGAGGAGACGAAGAGGCGCTCGTGCGGCGGCCGCGGCCTGCGCGCTCGTGATGTAGCCCTTGCGACGCATCCGACGAATATGTCGTCGGAGCGTCTCGTGCCACGCCTCATCGACGTTCCCCGAGCGCCACTTTAAGCTGTAGGCGGACGGTGCAGGGGCGAGGGAGGCGAGGTGAATACGCTCGATCAGGTTGAGATCCTCAGGGGAGCGTCCAAAATAAAACTCCGCGGCCTCTTTGACGCCATAGATCCCGGGGCCAAGCTCGATGATGTTGATATAGATCTCGAGGATCCGATCCTTCGTGAGGTGAGCCTCGAGTTCTCGGGTGAGCAGCGCTTCTTGGATCTTGCGGCCCAAGGAGCGATCGATGCCGAGCCACAGGTTCCTCGCGGTCTGCTGGGAGATGGTGCTGGCTCCGCGTGAGAAGCGGCCTTCGGTGAGGTTGTGCCACACGGCGCGTCGGATCTGCTCTTGATCGAAGCCGCGGTGACGCCGAAAGTTTAAGTCTTCGAGTGCGATGAACGCCTGTGCCTGGGATCGGACCTTGGCCAACGCGATGAAGTCGTCATGGGCGGTATCGAATACTTTGCGACGCAACGTTCGGTCGCCGTCGTGAAAACGATGGACATAGGGGCGGGCGAGGGCCTCCACGTCAACCGCGGGAGGCAGCGCGGTCACGGTGCAGGCGTCCTCGATGGGAATATCGAAGGCCAAAACGCCGGGGTCGGCCTGCGGGATCCCCGTGCGTGCCTCGAGTTCTTGCACGCGGGTCAACGCGGCTCTTTCCACGTTCAGCCGAGCGTGTCCACCCACCCGTCCTGCGAGTGTGGCGCGGCCGATAACCTGGGACATGGCGTCGGGGATGGCGTCGAGGAGGTCGCCGCACGGAGCCTCGTCGAGTTCGATATCAAGGGTGATCGCCTCCACGCTCGTCTCTGCCGCCACCTGCAGGCGAATATCGCCGTGGGCGAGGGTGAGGCTGGCTGCGCGCGCGCCATCGCGAAGCGTGAGGCTGCCGGTGACCTCCCAGCCCGTCCATGTGACGGGATCACGCGCGAGGGCGCGGTGTTGAATGGTGAGCCCATCCGCGGCGAATTGGTCGAAGCGCATGAACGCTTCGTTGTCTCGCAACTCCACGTGGACGGCGCCGTCGAGCGCGGTGGAGTCAAGGTTGAGCTGGAGACGAGGCTCGAGCTGCTTCACGACGTCGGCGAGCCCTGCGGGGACATGGAACCCCGCGCTCTTGATGGCGACGCTCCG
>CALKDV010000258.1 GCA_938084085.1 uncultured Nannocystaceae bacterium | reverse complement strand
AACGCCGTAATATGTCCGAAAAAACCCGCCCTCTGGTTTACGTCGCGATGAGCGCGGACCTGGTTCATCCCGGTCATCTCAACATTATCAAGGTCGCGCGCGAACTCGGTGAGGTCACCGTCGGGCTCCTCACAGACGCAGCGATCGCGAGCTACAAGCGGTTGCCCTACCTCAATTACTCTCAGCGGGCCGCTGTCGTGTCCGAGCTGAAGGGCGTGGCCCGGGTGATCCCCCAAGAGACCCTCGACTACGTGCCCAACCTCCGCGCGCTCAAGCCCGACATCGTCGTGCACGGCAGCGATTGGAGCACCGGAGTCCAGGCCGCGACCCGAGCACGTGTGATCGAGACCCTCGCGGAGTGGGGGGGGGAGCTCATCGAGCCCGAGTACACGGAGGGGGTCTCGTCGACGGCGCTCAACAAGAGTCTTCGCGAGATCGGCACGACACCCGACATTCGGCGTCGTCGTCTTCGTCGTCTTCTGGCCGCCAAGGATCTCGTCCGAGTCGTGGAGGCCCACAACGGCCTCACCGCCCTAATTGCAGAGCACACGGCCGTGGAGGTTGACGGGACCCGTCGTGAGTTCGACGCCATGTGGCTCAGCAGCCTGACCGACTCGACGGCCAAGGGGCGCCCCGACATCGAGCTGGTCGACCTGACCTCGCGTCTGTCGACCCTCAAAGACATGCTGGAGGCGAGCACCAAGCCGATCATCGTTGACGGGGACACCGGCGGAATCCCGGAGCATTTCGTGTTCAGCGTGAAAACCTTTGAGCGTCTCGGCGTCTCGGCCCTGGTCATCGAGGACAAGGTTGGGCTCAAGCGCAACTCCTTGTACGGAGATTCTGTGCCGCAGACCCAAGATGACCCCGACAAGTTCGCCATGAAGATCAAGGCGGGCAAACAAGCGCAGGTGACCGAGGAGTTCATGATCATCGCCCGTGTCGAATCGATGATCTTGGGCAAAGGTATCGACGACGCCATCATGCGCTCCAAGACCTATATCGCGGCGGGCGCGGACGCGGTGATGCTTCACTACAAGTCCAAGGACCCCGCAGACTACTTCGAGCTCACGCGCCGTTACGCAGAGCTTGATCCCAAGGTCCCCTTGGTCGTGGTGCCTAGCACCTTCAGCCACGTGCCCGAGAGCGAGCTGCAAGCGGCGGGTGCCAACATTGTGATCTACGCCAATCACCTCTTGCGCAGCGCGTATCCAGCGATGGTGCATACCGCGGAGACCATTCTTCGCAGCGGTCGCGCGCATGAAGTTGAAGAGCAGTGTCTGTCTATCAAAGACGTCCTGGCCCTAATCCCCGGCGTGTGAGCAGCAAGGATTGTGATGACCGAACGCGTTCCCTCTGAGTCCTTTCGCCACGCTCTCGAAGAGGCGGGCGTGGGTCTGTACACTGGCGTACCGGACTCCTTGCTCAAGGAGTTTTGCGCCTATATCAGCCGCGAGGTGGCCTCGGAGCGTCACTTGATCACGGCCAACGAGGGCAACTCGGTGGCTGTTGCGGCAGGCAACTATCTCGCGACGGGCAAACCCTCGCTGGTGTACATGCAAAACTCGGGGCAGGGGAACGCGGTCAATCCTCTGGCCTCGCTGGCGCATCACAAGGTCTATGGCATCCCCATGGTCTTGCTCATTGGTTGGCGTGGTCAGCCCGGGGTCAAAGACGAGCCGCAGCACGGGGTGCAGGGCGTGATGACTCCTGAGATCCTCGATTCTCTGGCCATCCCCTACCGCACGCTCTCGCGCAGCGCAGCCGGGGCCTCTGGCGACGCGACGTGGGCCGTCGAGCACGCGCTGGAGCGCGGCGGACCCGTGGCCTTGCTGGTCGAAAAGGGCACCTTTGAGCCCGATCCCGACTCCACGAGCGAGAAGGACAAGAGCTTCCACCGCGCGCGGGAAGACGCGCTGCGCGTCATCGTCGACACGGTAGGTCCGCGCGACTTGGTAGTCGCCACCACCGGCAAGACCGGTCGAGAGCTCGACGAGGTGCGCCTCGCGGCCGGCTCCGACGCGGGGGGCGATTTCCTCAATGTGGGCGCCATGGGTCACGCCTCCCAAGTGGCGATGGGCCTCGCGATGGGCGAGCCGAAGCGGAAGGTGTGGTGCCTCGACGGCGACGGTGCGGTCTTGATGCACATGGGCGCGTTGGCCATCGTCGCCCAGCACGCGCCGGAGAACTTTTTGCACGTGGTGCTCAACAACGGCGTGCACGATTCGGTCGGTGGACAACCGAGCGTAGGTCTAGACATCGACATCCCCGCCGTCGCGTTGGCCTGCGGCTATCGGTCTGTGGCCACGGTCGGAGATGAGGACGACCTCGCGGCTGCGCTTGAGAACCTCGCCGGGAGCCCTGGCCCTTGCTTGTTGCAGGTGGGCCTCGCACCCGGTGCTCGCGCTGACCTCGGCCGACCCAAAACAACCACCCTGGAACGACGCGATCGCCTGATGGCGTGGTTGAAGCGCGATGGCTGATTCCAGCGACGAGATGGGCACCACCACCATCATCGCCCCTGGCGCGGTCGCGCGTCTCGGTGAGGCGCTGAAGACGATCGACGCTACCGCGCTCGTGTTGGTGACCGGGGCAGGATCCTATACGCGCTCTGGCGCACGCGCCGCGATCGAGCCGCAGCTGGACGGATATGCGGTCGAGCTGGTGAACGAATTTTCCCCGAATCCAAGCGTCGAAGAGGTGGCCGCCGGGCTCGACGCGGTCGAGCGAGCCTCGGTCCATGGACCGCCAGTGATCATCGGGGTCGGCGGGGGCTCGGCGATGGACATGGCCAAGCTCTTGG
>CALKDV010000257.1 GCA_938084085.1 uncultured Nannocystaceae bacterium | reverse complement strand
CCGCGACCTGGACGACATCGTCGGCGACGAGCCGGTGGCCTTTGAGGATCAATTCAAGGGCCGCCTCACTCTTGCCAACTCCGCTGCGACCGATGAGCAAGAGCCCGACGCCGAGGACATCGAGCAACACCCCATGGATCGTTGTACGGGCAGCCAACGCCTCCTCGAGAACCCTGGTGAGTTTGCCGATCATGGTGGAGCTCATGAGCGTGCTTTGAAACACGGGCACCCCGTGATCTCGGGCGACCTCCATCAAGACGTCGGGGGGCTCAAGACCACGAGTCAGCACGATGCAGCTGATCTCCTTTGCGCAAAACTTATCCAGTCCATCCCGCGCAATCGACGGCTCGCAACTCATGATGTAGTCGACCTCCGTCAGGCCGAGCACCTGCACGCGGTTGCCGTAGACATGTCGAACGAAGCCCGAGAGGGCCAGTCCAGGTTTTTGAATCCTCGGCGCGGTGACCTCCCGCTCGAGGCCTCCCCAATCGGAGAGACACGTCAACTGCAGGTCTTCGCCGGAGGCTTCAAACAACTCCGAGACTTGAATGGTTCGTTGCTCTCGCCTCATTGCTCCCCACCGTCGCCTCGCGGGCGTTTCAGTCTTCTACGTGTCCTTGGGTCTCGATCACCCCGTAGTTGTCGTCCTCGGTTCGATAGACCACGTTGATGTCCCCTGTCTTGTTATTCGTGAAGACGAGGAATGCTTTATGAAGCAGGTTCATCTGCATGATCGCCTGCTGCAGATCGAGTCGGTCCGCCTTGAACTCTCGCTCGCGAATCACAGCCGGGAGATCGGCCTGCGGGGAGACAGGCACCACATACTCTGGGGCGTCAGGGGTGCGGCTGATTCCCGCATCAAATACTCGCTGACGGATCTTCGCGGAGCGGCCCCGACTGGGCTGATGACTCCGAATACGATCTTTGTAGCGTCGTACTTGGCGCTCCATTTTCGCGAGCGCCATGTCGATGGAGGAGTACATATTGTCCGTCGATTCCGAAGAGTGAAGATGAATGCCATTTCGCAGGGTCACGTCGAACTGCGCGATATGGTTGAGCTTTTCCACCGCGAAGGTGCAGCTTGTCTTGAGCGGATCGGAGAAGTACCGCCGGATCTTCAACAACCGCTCCTCCGCATAGCTGCGCATCGCATCTGAAGATTCCATGTGTCGAAATACAAAGTGGGTCTGCATCCTTTGTCGTCCTATCTCTCCCGGCTAGAATTGCTTCCGCCGCTTGCTGCTTGAACCTACCCCGAGCTGCTCTCGGTATTTCGCGACCGTGCGGCGCGCGATGTTGATGTTCTCCTCAGCGAGCAGGGTCACGAGCTTTTGATCGCTGAACGGCTTACTCGCGTCTTCGCCGTCGATTAACGCCTTGATCTTGGTCTTCACCGCCTCGCTCGCCAAGTCGTCACCGTTGCCCCGACGAATCCCCGCGTTGAAGAAGTACTTGAGTTCAAAGATCCCCTGCTGCGTGTGCACGTACTTGTTCGTCGTCACGCGACTCACCGTAGACTCGTGCATTCCAATATCCTCCGCCACATCCTTGAGGATCAGAGGGCGCAGGTGTTGCGGACCCTTCTCGAAAAACTCCGCTTGAAACTTAAGGATGCTGTCCGTGACCTTGACGATGGTGCGCTGCCGCTGCTGGATGGAGCGGATGAGCCACTGCGCCGAACGCAGCCTCTCGCTGATGTAGTCCCGCGCCTCCCCGCTCTCACTCAGCGCGCTGCGGTAGTAGCCGGAGATCTTAAGACGCGGGAGCCCGTCGTCGTTCAGCGAGACATTCCACTCTTTCCCAATCTTTTGAACGTACACATCTGGCGTGATGTATTGGGGCGACTCGGCGATGAAGCCACGCGCCGGCCGTGGCTCAAGCGCCATGATGATCTTGGTGGCCTCATAGACCTCCTCGAGGGGCTCTCCCATGTCCTTGGCGATCGATTGGTAGTTCCGACGCTCGAGGTTGGGGAGATGGCGCGCGATGATCGCCTTGACCAAGGGATCATCGATGGGCGTATCAGGATGGTGAACCTGGACCCATAAAGATTCAGAGAGGTTCCGACTGCCGATGGAGACCGGATCGAACTGCTGGATCTTTCGCAGCACCTGCTCTACTTGCAGGACCGAGGACGACGTCTTCCGCGCCAGGCTCATCACGGAGATCCCCTGCAGCATGCCCAGGTTGTCCAAGGCGTTCGCAATGTACTCGGCGATCAGCTCCTCGTGCTCCGACATCCGCGACAGACGCACCTGCCACATCATGTGATCGACGAGCGTCTCTGGGCGCGTGAGCGTCGCCTCAATCCCCGGAAGATCGTCGTCGGGTCGCACGCTCGACGGCATGGGTCCCGACATGCTGTGCGCCTGGAGATACGCGTCCCAATCAAAGTTGTCGGGGTTCTGTGCGTCGGCTTGCACCTCCTGGCGCCGCTCGGGCTGCGGACCCTCCGGCATCACGCCATCGTCTTGATGCTCCACAGCCTCTTGCCGCTCGACCGTGCTCTCAGGCTCCTCGGTCGAGTTACCGAGCTCCTGCGACTCTTCGAGCACC
>CALKDV010000256.1 GCA_938084085.1 uncultured Nannocystaceae bacterium | reverse complement strand
ATGGCGTATGTTGGTTTCATGTCGACGCCGTTGTTCCAAGTGGATGCCTTTACGCGCAGGGTGCTCCACGGAAACCCCGCCGCGGTCTGCGTACTTGAGCAGTGGCCAAGCGACTCCGTATTGCAGCGAATCGCGCAAGAGAACAACCTCTCAGAGACCGCGTTTTTGGTGCATGAAGGGCCCCGAGTGCGCATCCGATGGTTTACGCCGACGGTCGAGGTTGACCTGTGTGGCCACGCCACGCTCGCCTCGGCGTGGGTATACTTTCATCGGCTCGACCGCGCCGCTCAACAAGTCATCTTTGACTCCAAGAGCGGGCCCTTGCAGGTCTGGAGGGACGCCGACGAGTTGCGGATGAGGCTACCCAACCGCGCCCCTGTCCCGTGCGAGGGGGTACCCCGCGTGGTGGAAGGCCTGCGATCGATGCCGACACAGCTCCTCGCCTCCTCCGCCTACCTCGCCGTGTTCGAGCACGAGTCGCAGGTGCGAGACCTCGACCCTGACTTCTCCATCCTCGCCGCCCTCGATCGCGAGGGCGTTGTGGCCACCGCTCCGTCTGATGATCCAGCTTTCGATTTTGTCTCCCGCTACTTTGTACCGAGCCAAGGCATCAACGAAGACCCTGTCACGGGCTCCACCCACTGCATCCTCGCCCCCTACTGGGCCGAGCGCTTGGGGAGACACCAACTGCGCGCGCGACAGATCTCCGCGCGGACCGGCACCTTGACTTGCGAGGTGCGCCGCGATCATGTCGTCGTCGGTGGCGCCGCCGTGCTCTACCTTGAAGGCATGATCGATCTCGCGGCGGTGCTTAACACCGCCGCCTCCACCGAGACCCCCAACGCTTGATCAGGGGCTTCCGTAGATGTAGTTGTACAGGTCCACCAGCGGCTGCACATAGCTACCCGAATCTACGGAGAACCAGGTCCCATCGAACCACATCACGTGAATCGTGGGCCAGTGATCCTCGATCAGGTAGTTCTCGGCGGCAGAGTTCTCGTCGGTCATGACGATCAGATTCTCCGTGGGATACGAGTCGTGCCACGCCTGCACATTGGACAGACCGGCTTTCCCGCCGTTTTGGTCCTGCGCGAGCAAGGTCACCCACTCGATGGTGCCGCCCACGACAAGGTTTCGCATGTAGGTGAAGACGATGTCGGGGCACGATCCTTGGCCGTCCATACACGCGGCGATCGAGTGACACGGTCCGCACCACTCCGCCGACACATCGATGACCGTGGGTCGCTCAGTCAAGGTGCACAGCGCGAGCGAGCTGCCGTCTTGGGTGAATCCACCCATATGAGCCACTGGCTCCCCGGCGGCGATGGGCGTCGCGAAGCCTGGATCCACCGGGCAGTCGAGCCCGTCTCCGTCTCCGTCTCCGTCTCCGTCTCCGTCTCCGTCTCCGTCTCCGTCTCCGTCTCCGTCCCCGTCTCCGTCTCCGTCTCCGTCTCCGGCCGTATTTCCGGAATCGGTGCCCAACTCGCTCATGGAATCGTCGCCATCCTCCGCGCAGGCGCTGAGGCCAAAGGCGAGGAGCATCGAAAGAGGGATGGAACACCAGACGGTTTTCATGCGGCAAGCTTGTGCCAATCACTCGTACGTGTGCAAGCACTCGCGCCTAAAACACCTGAAACGGTGTTATTTTGGCTTTTCGCTCGTCTTTGGCGTCAATCAAAATCTTGCGTCGACCGGCCGGAGCCGGCTGCGCCACCATGGTCTGGAGATGACCAACCCCACCCCACATTTAGGTCACACGGCGCAGTCTTCGCGACGCGCCCTCATCACCGGAGCCAACACGGGCATCGGCTTTCACGCCGCCCGTGCCCTCGCCGCCCAAGGCATGAAGCTCACCCTCGCCTGTCGCAGCCTTGAGAAAGCGGAGCGGGCGCGCGAGCGGATCCTCGCCGAGTCCAAGGTCCCGGCGGATCACCTCGACACGCTCGCGCTCGACTTGGCGAATCTCGCGAGCGTCGGTGACGCGGCCTCTGAATTTCTCGATCGTGGAGAACCCCTCGATCTCCTCATCAACAACGCCGGGGTCGCGGGCTTGCGAGGCGAGACCACGGACGGCTTCGAGCTCGCCTTCGGCGTCAATCATCTTGGACACTTTAAGTGGACGCTCGCGTTGATGCCCGCGCTCGTGCAGGCGGCTGCTCCACGCATCATCCACGTCGCAAGCCGCGCCCATGAGCGTGCTCCCGGCATCGACTTTGCCGCGGTCCAAACGTCGACCCGCAGTCGCACCGGCTTTCCTGAATACCAAGTCTCCAAGCTCGCGAATGTGTTGTTCTCCGCAGAACTCGACCGACGCCTCCACGGGAATGACTCCCCCGCGTCCGCATCTAAAATCTGCTCCTACAGCCTTCATCCAGGCGTCGTCGCCACCGATGTGTGGCGTGAAGTCCCTCGCCTCCTTCGTGGGTTTATGAAACTCTTCATGATCTCCAGTGAAGAAGGGGCGGCCACCACGGTCCACTGCGCGACAGATCCGCAGTGCGCAGGTCAATCCGGCCTGTACTACGACCGCTGCGCTCCCAAGACACCCTCCGCGATCGCCCAGGATCCAGAGCTCGCGCGCGCCCTCTGGGAGCACTCTTCGCGATGGGCCCAAATCGAGCTGAGCCTTTGATTATTCAACCCGACGGGACGCACGGGGCGCCAACGCTCGACTCGAAATGAGTCGCAAAGCGAGACCTTGGCCTGCACCCGTGGCAGGGGATGGGTGAGACTGCTACAACAGACATCAACGTGGCCATGCACTATCTAAAACGAGCCCCTGCCACGACGCCACAAGATCAACGCTCGCTCACCTCCACCGTCGAGACACTGCTGCAGAGCATCAAGACCGGCGGCCGCGACCGAGTGCTCGAGTTGGCCGCCACCTTCGACGACTTCCACGGCGATCCTCGACTTGAGATCGCGAAGGTCGAGGCTCTAGCCTCCTCGGCCTCTTCCCAGATCTGCAGAGACATCGACGCCGCGCACGCGCGAATACAGCGCTTCGCGCAGGCCCAGCTTGAGAGCGTTCAAGATTTTGAAGTCGAGTTGGAGCCCGGTCTGATCGCTGGCCAGCGATTGGTCCCCGTCTCGACCGCGGGCTGCTACATCCCCGGCGGTCGCTACGCGCACATCGCCTCCGCGCTCATGAGCATCACCACCGCCCGCGTAGCTGGGGTGCCATGGATCACCGCGTCCACGCCTCCACGCGACGGCGTCTTGGACCCCGTCATGGCGTATGCCATCGCCAAAGCCGGGGCCGACGAGGTTCTGCTCCTCGGTGGCGTGCAGGCGATTGGCGCCATGGCCTATGGAATCTTCGGACGCGCCCCCGCAGATCTTCTCGTCGGTCCCGGCAACGCCTACGTCTCCGAGGCCAAGCGGCAGCTCTTTGGGGAGGTGGGAATCGACATGTTCGCCGGTCCTACCGAGATCCTCGTGGTCGCCGATGATACGGCCGATCCTGACGTGGTCGCGGAGGACTTGGTGAGCCAGGCGGAACATGGACCCGACTCTCCCGCGTGGCTCGTCACCACGGATGACGGGCTGGCGAATGCGGTCCTTGAGCGCGTGCCCGCCCTCATCGCTGCGCTCCCCTCGCCGAGCCGTGAGGCCGCCGAGTACGCCTGGCAGCACCGTGGAGAAGTCGTGGTCACGACCACACGCGAGGAGGCCGCCGCCGCCGCCGATCGCTACGCTCCAGAGCACCTAGAGGTCATGGCCGCTGATCTTCCCTGGTGGCATGGTCGTCTGCGAAACTACGGGTCGCTCTTCTTGGGCCCTGAGACCACAGTCTCCTTCGGCGACAAATGCACAGGGCCCAATCACATCCTGCCCACGCGGGGTGCCGCCCGATACACCGGCGGACTCAGCGTCCACAAGTTCCTCAAAAAGCTCACGTACCAGAAAATGAGCCGCGGCGCCGCTGCGCGCCTCGCCCCGGAGGCCGCCCGGATCTGTCGCGCCGAGGGCATGGAGGCACACGCACGCGCCGTCGATCTCCGCGCGTCGAAGGATGAAGGAAACGACGATCGATGACCGTCGAGGACGTGGTCGAGACCGTCGTCGTCGGCGCGGGCGTGATCGGCTTGGCCATCGCGCGAGCCGTGGCCCGAGGCGGTCAAGAGGTCGTGATTGTCGAGGCGGAGGATAGCATCGGCACCCACACCTCCTCCCGCAACAGCGAGGTCATCCACGCGGGGCTGTACTACCCGCCAACCTCTCTCAAGGCGCGAATGTGTGTGGAGGGCCGCGCGCTCTTGTATCGATATCTCAACGACGAGGGCATCGCCCATCGTCGCTGCGGCAAGCTGGTGGTCGCGTGTGATGAGCAACAGCGAAGCACTCTCGACGAGATTGAGGCCAACGCGATCGCCTCAGGTGTCTCCTCGCTCCAGAGAATCGATCGCGCGCAGATCGAGCGGCAGGCCCCGGGGATCCGGGCCGTCGAGGCGCTGTGGTCTCCCGAGAGCGGAATCATCGACAGCCACGGATTGATGCGTCACCTCCTCGCCGATGCGCGGGAGGCGGGAGGATCCCTCGCCCTCGCGACCCGAGTATGCGCCGTCTCTCCAGGGACGGCACCCGCTCGGTTTGTGATCGAGACCGCCGACTTTAAGCTCGGCTGCCGACACCTCATCAACGCAGGTGGACTCGGGGCGCACGCGCTCGCACATCGGATCACACACCTCGCCGAGCGCTTCGTCCCCACCCTCTACCTCGCCAAGGGCACCTACTTTCGCGCGTCGTCGGCCCCACCTCTAAACTGCCTGGTCTATCCGGTCCCCGCCAGCGCGAGCCTCGGGATCCACGCGACCATCGATCTCGCCGGCGAAGTCCGCTGGGGACCCGATCAAGAGTGGATCGACGACATCAGCTATCACGTCGACGAGCATCGGGCCGCGGCGTGCGAACAGGCCGTGCGTCAATTCGTTGATTTGCCGGCGGAGACGACCTTTAGCCCGACCTACGCGGGGATCCGCCCCAAGCTTCAGGCCCCCGGGTCGCCGCGCCAGGACTTTATGATCCAAGATGAACGAACACATGGCCTCCCCGGGCTTGTGAATCTATTTGGGATGGAGAGCCCCGGCCTCACGGCTTGCCTCGCCATCGCCAACTACGTTCGCAAGCTAGTTTCCGCGCGTCCCTGAGTGCTCCCCCAACCTGCGAGGGCTGCGCACCAACGAGGTCCGACCAGTTCACCGACCCAAAAAGATCCCAGGACTCACGGTAGATCTGCGCTGACGCCGTAGTTCCGAAAAAGTGCCAACTTTGATCGTCGGATCCCTCAGCCAGCCCTGCTATAGTCGCTGCGTATGAGTGCGTTGCAAATCCAGTTTCAAGATACTGCCCAAACACCAGCCGTCGTCGAACGTATCGAATCGAAGTATCAGCGACTCGAGCGTTTGTGTGGGACCATCTTGAGCTGTCGAGTCGTCGTCTCACAACCTCATCGCCACCAACGCAAGGGCCGCCAGTACTGCGTAAGCATCGAGCTCAAGGAGCCCAAAAAGACCTACGTCGCGCAAACAGAGGCGAATCGACCTGAACACGAGGACGTGTTCGCGGCGATCCGTGAGTGCTTCGATGCGGCGGCCCGGCAAGTCCACGAAGAACACCGGCGTCGCCGCGAACAACAACGCGTCGCCTAGGTCCAAACCCGTGGCGACCGGCGCTCACACGCCACAAAGATGAAGCACCGCGACGGCGGTCATGCCCTGCGACCCCGCCTTCGCGGTGGAACCCTCGGGCGGACCTCGGGTCTATCTCGGGCCATAGTTGATCTCGCACCGTTCACTTTATGGCAGTCGAGGCGTCTGTGTTCTTCGGAGCAAGCCAGCATCACCCGATAAAACCGGTAAGGTTCTGGCGAAATAGGTCGATTGCCTGCTATCTGATAAGGGGAGGTTATCGCGGCGCCGCCTTCTGTTGTTTCTTCAATCGCGGGCAGACTACCCGAGCATTAAAGTTGCTATTGACTCCGGAAATTTGGTTATGACTACCTCTTCGAAGAACTCTACGAACGTCCTCATCGTCGATGACTCGAGCACGGTACGGCAGCAGCTCCGCATCGCGCTCAGCGTCGCCGGTGTCACGTGCCACGAGGCGGAGGACGGGATCGCGGCGTGGGCGCTTCTTCAATCGAGTGAAACCTTCGACCTGGCCATCATCGATATTCAGATGCCGCGGCTCGACGGCATCGGGCTGGCCCAAAGAATTCGCACCTCGGAGCGACACCACTCCCTCCCCTTCTTGATGTGTTCAAGCCTCAGCCCGCAGGACGTTAAAAAGTCACGTGACGTCGGCGCCCGAGGTTGGATCGTCAAACCCTTCGCGCCGAAGAAGCTCATCCTCGCGGTGTGCCAGGTGCTCAATCTCCCGCCGCCCAACGATCGAATTTTGCTGGACAAAATTAGCACGGGCGAAGAAATCGCCGACGACTGAGCGCGGGGCTAAGTCGCGTGAAAAACTCGCGGACTCCGCATCAAGCTCCATCGGCGTGGCGAGTGCTCATCAGGCGCGCTCGATAGTTGGCGACGACCCCGGCGTCGAGCCATCCATCTACTTCAAGTCTGCGCACGGACAGACCCGATCCACCCTCGGAAGCGACAACGTACTCCTCGCGACCAGAGGCGCTCCACGTGCCAGGAATTCGCATGGAGGCGTGTCGGACACCGCGACGGTCGGACCACATCTCAGTCTCGAAGCGCTCGTCGCTCACATCGCTCGGGTCGATCCCCGTGGCGATCGAGAGCACCACGCCCCCCCACTCCCGCAGGTCCTCATCGTCGGATCGCTGCAGCATCTCCGGGCTCCAGCGAGATTCCTCGAGCGTCGCCCCGCCACCCAAGGTCTGGTATCGGCGTCGAACGACCAGATCCCACGCGGTGGAGCGGGGGACCGCGTACCACGAACCGAACAACGTCGGGAGACCTGTCACAAAGTCTGCCCTGGGCGCTCCCGTCGCCCCTACACACAATAAACTGTGGCCATTGATATACAGGGATTCTCCGCTCGCGGAGAACGCGAGCGTGGGCGCGTGATGCTCGACATCTTCTTGCCACAGCATCCCCCCCGATTCTTTGGACGGCGCCGACGAGAGCAAAGAAACCTCTGTGCGACCGCCGTCGCTACCTCGCGCCACCGCAAGCTGATCGCCATACGGCGCGAAGACCACTGATTTTAAGTTGCGCGCTGACATGGAGACGAACGTCTCATCAGCTTGAGGATCTCGCACATCAAGCTGCGAGCCACGACGCACAGCGACACGGACACGCCCCGCTCGGTCCACGGCGAGCGCCTCAAGCACACCGTCAACCTCATGGCGCGCGACGACCCGTGGCGCGCCCCCTTCAAACTGGAGCTGGATCCAGCGAGACCGGGCTGAACCACCGACGGGGTCCACCACCCCGCGTCCCCCGACCACGAGGCCTCCGTTCCGCTCGCGAATAAAGACGGGCGCTGTGGGCTCGAAGTCATCCAACCGACGGACCCCCACCTCGCGAAGCGAGCGAGCCTCTTTGATCGAGAGCATCAGCGAGGTGCCACCTCGTCGCTCGACGACATACACCAAGGACCCATCTCGACTCGGGCGCGCGTGCACCACCTCGGCCTGGCTACCGGCCAAGACCTCGCGATCCACCTCGCGGCCGCCTCGATCAATAGGCACTCGAGCGAGCGCCCCGTCTGCGTCCAGCGAGAGCGCGACGCCACTCGCGAGCACCGCGACCACCTCTGGCGAGGCGTAGCCGAGATAACTCCCTCCTGCTCCGTCAAAGACCGCGTTGCCGGCGATCACTCGGCCGTCCCGCAGCGACATCAACCGGCGAGATGCCGTCGGACGGATCCACGCCACGCGGCGCGGCTCCACGCCACGGGGGCGGAGGGCAGCGGTCGCGCCGTGTCGAGACAGGATCGTGGAATCCGATGAGGCGCGCGCGTCGTCGTGGCCTCGAGCCGCCTTCGCACTGAGCGCCACGCACATCCAAGCCGCGGCGAAGACGCCGGTGATCCACGATGCCCATCGAACGCGGTACATGTACACACGCTACGCACGCCGCGCCGTTCTCCCAAAATATCGACACACCGATCGTTCTGATTCGAGACAGCACGGGGCGAATTCGCACCGGCTGGTTGGCTCTTTCACGTTGGGTCGCGAGATTCGCGCGAACAGCCTCCGATCCGTCCCTGCAGCTCCGAAATTATTGCCCCTCAAGTGCTCAAGATTCCTCAGTGTTCGAGGCGTCCGGACGATGTCTCCGAGCGATGAGAGTCGGATCGACCGCCCGCAGAGCTCGCGAAGCCATGGCCCGATGCGCCCGCCAATCCTTGGGAATTCTCCGAGCGATGGCGGCCCTGTGCGTCGTGCTTGGGTTCTTGTACACGCCAAGCGAGACCAACGCGCGACTTCACGCCTACTTTGTGCTTCAGACCAACAACAGCGGATCGAGCTCTCCACGGATCGTCTTTGTGCTCGATACCTCTGGGAGCATGGCCGTCCGCGCCGACGACACCTACACCCGGTGCACGTGGAATGAGTGCGAGGACGCGGACGACTATCGGCAAAGCAGGATCTCTGCCGCGCGGAAGGCGATCAATGCGGTGGTCCAGCAATACGATGGAAAAGCTCGCTTCTCGTTGATGACCTTCGGTCGTGAGGACCCCCCAAAGAAAAAGAACGAGAAACCCGACGAGTGTTCGGGCAACAAGCGCTTCTCCTGGGCCCCGCGATTTCTCGCCGTCGAAGACCACTATTGGATGAACTACGAGGCCTGGTACATGGGCTTTTCGGGGTTGCTTCCCTACTTCTCGAACGTGTCGTTCTTGTGGTCCTACCCAGCGGTGATCTTCTGGGACCAAGTCCCCGACAACAGCGGCTCCAACGGCGTGTGGACGTTGTGCGGCGACAACAAACCATATCCATATCTCCGCTGGGATGACCTGGGGACCGGAGCCACGGTGACCTCGAATCATCAAACGGGTCCCCTCCCCGGCTCCCCCATCGTGCCGGGCAATCTCCTCGAGAACAACAGCAACGCGAACCGGGAGGTGCAATGGTTCTCCCGCTTCGTGGGCGCACGCTTTCAACCCAACAGCACCACAGATCCCTACAAAGAGATCATCTGCACCTCGTGGGGTGACTACGCCGATCGCAAGAAATCGCTCAAGAAGTGCAAAAGCCAGTTCATGAGCAAAGAGACGGACCTGCGCAATCAGGTGTGGGAGCAAGACTTTTACTATTGGCCCTACGTCGACGGCTTCGTGGGCTACTCCACCATGTACCAGAGCCTGCCAGGGTGGTCGAACCTCAGCGGTTGGACCAAGAAGAACTGGAACTACGCGCTGGGATGGTTGAGTTGGTATTGGGGATACTCTCACAGCCAAGACAACGTCCGATACCTGGGCGAGAAAATGGGTGTGATGGAGGACGCCGGAGGCCAATCGGTTAAATCGGAGCTGCTCGTTCCGTTTTACCTGCCCTCCGTCGTCGGCCAGTACGATGAGTGGACGCCAACCTCCGAGGCCGAGGTGACCACTCGCGTCCTCGAGCTCACCAGCCACGCCGCCACGGGTGGACTCGATGTGGCTGGAGGCACGCCATGGCACAAGGCGATCGGCCAAAGCAACAGCAACAACCCGGCGCCGAGCAAAGGTCCGTTCTCCAACGGCGGCACCGTCTCCAAATATATCGGCTGGGTCCAAAATGTTGAGCCCTCCGATGTGTGCTCGCCGCTCGTAACCGTCATCATCACGGACGGTGAGCCCACGATGTGGACAACATCCGGGTGGGGTGCGCTTAACAATTGGCAGTGGAAGAAACTTAACAACTCCCTCGCAGGCCTCCGTAATGACCGTGACTCCAAGGTCTACATGGTCGGGTTCTTTACGTCGGGCGACGGGCTGAACAAGATGGCGTGCGCCGCTGCGGGATCCAACAACCAGAGCGATCCCTGCAACGGCACCCCCACCAACAACTGGGACACCTGCCGCAACCCGAGCAACCACGCGACCGAGTGCCCCTACCTCGCCGACTCTCCCGAAGCGCTCGCCACCGTATTGTCGACCATCGTCGCCTCCTCCGTCGCCACCGACATCCCCTCAGGACCCGGCGCCGCGAGTAACGATTTCATCGGCTCGTCGAGCACCACGCCAGTCCAGACCCTGATGTCGGGGTGGACTGAATATCCAGAGTGGAAGGGTCACGTGAACCGAGAGCTGTGCAGCGACCCCGACCCCTCGGACCCCAACGCCATCGCCTCATGGTGCCAAAATGGCGCCTTCTCCACGGTCGAGCCAACCTTTGGCCCCTGCCCTCAGTCGCGCGTGTGGGACGCGGGAACCTGCTTGTCGCAGACAGCATGGTCTGATCGCAGGCTCTACTTCACGGACAGCAACAACAACGTGCTCCCGATCTTCGACACGGGCGGAACGGTCAACTCCGCGTTCGTCACCGAGCTCAATTCGTCAGATCTCGGCGTCGCAGGCGCCCCTTACGACTCCACCGCTGCCACCTCCATCGCGAAGTTCATCGCCGGAAAAGACTGGAAGGGTGGCTGGAAGCTCCCGGGACTCGCCGCCTCGGCGCCGGTATTGGTGCGACGAATCCCGAAACCAAACCTCTCCACCACCCCCTCGGTGGGGATTCGAGATCCTCATTGCGCCGGACGGGTCATGTCCAACGCCGATCAGGTCGCCACTTCGCTCGTCAACTTCGCGAGCAACAAATGGGATCCGGTCAACAAGCTCTCCTCTCCGAGCACCCACTTCGAATATCAAGAGTTCGTCATGGCGGCCGACGACCTGGGGCTCATTCACGCCTTCCAATACGACAGCGGCAACGAGCTTTGGGCGGTTATCCCCAGGTTCTCGCTCGCCAGCGCGGTCGCACAATACGCCCACGGCCCCGAGAGCATGGGGCAATCCTCCAAGGTCGCGGAGCATATCTACGGCGTTTCAAGCACGGTGAACCAGGGTTGGGTCTATGACAGCAGCGCCTCCAAGTGGCGTCACCTCGCCATCATCGGCATGGGCGAAGGTGGTACGCACTACATGGTGTTCGATGTATCCCACGCGAGCCCCTCTTCGCCGTCGGGACCGTTGGAGTTGCTATGGACCACAGCAGATCCAGGGCTCACGGCGACGTATGGCCCGCGGCTCGGTGAGACCTGGTCGCGTCCTGCCCTCGTGTACACCGTGGCCAACGACCAAATTACCGATGTGCCGACCCCCTACTTCTTGATGGGTTCAGGATATCCGAGCAGCCCGACCACAGCTCCCGCTCAAGGTCGCTCCCTCATGCTGGTGGACGCCATCACGGGGAACCTCGTGCAGAGCGCGGAACTGCCGGTGCCTTCCAATTCCCTCTACGAAGCCAGCTATGCCGCGGTGACCGATGTGGCCGTGGGATCGCACTGCGTCTCTCGTTATTGGGCAGAGATGCAAGAGTCCTATTATGCAGATCCCGCCGGGCGACTGTTTCGCTGGGACCTTGGTCGAGAGACCGCCCACGAATCAGACGGCGGCGGCAGCGGTCCCTGGAGCTCTCCAGGGAGTGGTGACGTCATCGCCGTCCCCTCGGCGACCTTCCCCGCGTGTACAGGAGCAGGCGGCAGCGGCAGCGGCGGCGGCAACGGCAACGGCAACGGCAACGGCAACAACGGCAACGGCAACGGCAACGGCGGCGGCAACGGTAACGGCAACAACGGCAACGGCAACGGCAACGGCGGCGGCAACAACAGCAACAACGGACTCAACAGCGGCAACGGCAACAACAACAGCAAGGGCAACGGCCCGGCGGGCCTCAACACCAAGAAAAACGGATCCACCGGGAAAAAAGGTGGCGGTAACGGTGGCGGCAACGGTGGCGGTAACGGCGGCG
>CALKDV010000255.1 GCA_938084085.1 uncultured Nannocystaceae bacterium | reverse complement strand
ACCGCGTCAGTCACGTTGGAGCTCGTCCGTGGACGACGCCTCTCCGACGCCAACGTCATGGCCATTCAGCACATGATCGCGGCGGCCGTCGAAGGTCTGGAGACGGACCAGGTGACCGTGGTCGACACAGACGGGACTCTGTTGAGCAAAACCGGCATGGACCAGCGCTCGCAAGCGAGCCTGGGCTATAAGACCGACCTCGAGCGCAAGACAGAGCGCGAGCTTACGCGTCTCCTCGAGCGCACGGTGGGCGTCGGCGGCGTGCACGCCGAAGTCTCCGCCGACATCGACTTCTCCAAGACCGAGACCACGGAAGAGGTCTACGATCCCGACCAGCTCACCATCCGCAGCGAATCCACCCAAGAGTCCTACGAAGGCACCAATACGGACAACGCCCAAGGACTCGCGGGCGCCCCCGCAAACCAGCCCAACGCCGCTACGGCCGGCAACAACGGAGGCTCCGAGAGCTCCCGCCGCGTCGTAAAAAGCAAAAACTACGAGGTCAATCGCACCGTCATCCACACCCAGAGCCCGACCGCGCAGGTGAAGCGACTCAGCGTCTCCGTGCTCGTCGACGGCACCTACACCCCCGCAGAGGACGGTTCAGCGCCCGTCTTCGCCCCCCGCTCCGCCGAGGAACTCCAATCGCTTCAGCAGGTCGTTGAGACCGCCATTGGATTCAACGCAGCCCGAGGTGACAAGGTGAAGATCGCGAGCGTCCCCTTCGTGGATCGGCCGCGGCTCGACGCGAGCGACATGGCCGCCGCGGACGCCGCAGACCGCACGTTGATGTACGCCGCGGGTGGAGGAGGCGCGCTCTTGCTTGCGGCCCTCGTCTTCTTCATGCTGCGACGCCGAGGGGGACGCGACGCAGCGACCGCCGAGGTCGTTCAGTTTCCAACCCGAGTCTCCGAACTCCAACGAGCGATCGCCACGGGAGACTCCACACATGACCAGAACGCCCTTCAGAGCGCTCTGGCGGCCGCTACTACGGACAACCTGACCACGCTTCGTGAGCAAGTCATCTCCGCTTCGGGCGATGATCCAGAACGCACCGCGGAAATTATTCGAGCGTGGCTCGAAGAGGATGTCGCAGCATGAACGAACTCGCCATGACTGAAGATCGCCCCCTCACTGGAGCCGAGCGCGCCATCACCCTCCTTTTGACCCTCGGAGAAGAACGCGCCCAAACCGTCGTCGAGCACTTGACCGAGCAAGAGATTCGCAAGGTCACGGAGGCGTTGGAGACGATGCGATCCATCTCCAACACCCAGGTAGAGAAGGTCTTCGACGACTTTATTGAGGCCCAAGAACACCACGCCTTCTCCATCGGACGAGGGGAGAATATGATGCGACGGATCGCCACCGCGGTGATGGGACCCGAGAAAGCTGACGACCTCCTCGCCCGTCAAGTCGAGGCGCCCTCGCCGCTGCGTCTCCTGAACCGCATCGAGCCAGAAACCCTCGCGAGCCTGCTGGGTAAAGAACACCCTCAAAGTCTCGCCGCCTTGCTCGCCCACGCGGATGAAGAGAAGGCCTCCGTGGTCCTCTCACACCTCCCCGACGACGTGCAGTTGGAGGTGGTGAAGCGGATGGCGACCCTTGAGACCATCCCCAACACGACCATCCAAGAGGCCGAACGCGCGCTTCGTGACGAGCTCGCCCTCGTCGCGGAGGCGAAGGTAGCCTCCGTCGACGGCGTCAAGCGTGCAGCCGCTATCGTCTCGCGGCTGCAGGGTGAAGTCAGCGAACGGCTGCTCGACGAGATCGACGACACGGACGATCAACTCGCGCTCGCCATCAAGCGCGCGATGTTCACCTTCGAGGATCTCATCAACGTGGACAACCGGGACATGCAGAGCCTCCTCCGCGAGGTGGCGGGCGAGCAGCTCAAGTTCGCGATGAAGACGGCGTCGCCAGAGCTCAAAGAGCACATCCTCTCGGCCATGTCACGACGGGCTGCAGAGATGTTGCTCGACGACATCGACACCATGGGGCCTGTCAAACTTACCGCGGTGGAAGACGCGCAGGGTGCCATCGTCGAGGTGGCGCTGCGACTCCAAGCTGACGGAAAGATCACCGTCGCCGGCGCCGGCGGTGAGGAGATGGTCTAATGGTCCACACGCGCTTCGTGCCTCCTTCCGTCGACGAGCAAGGTGAAGCGAAGCCCACGCCCCCGTACCTGCAAGGTCCGCGGAGCGGGGGACCTCCGAACTTCCAGCGCACCACCATCGGCGCGCCAGTGGGTGACAATTCAAGCGGCGCGCAACAACCGATGGACCCCTTGGTGGCGGAGTTGCACCAGCTCCGCGAACAGGCCAAGCAAGAGGGCCTCACCGCGGGACTCGAGGAGGCTCGCAAAATGGCCGAGGATGAATTTCGCGGCCGCTTGCAGTCCTCGCAGGCCAGTCTTGAGCGCCTCGCCGTTCTCGAACGCACACTCACCGAGGCCTACCGCACGCAAGTGCTTGAATTGACCATCGGCATGGCCAAGAGCGTGGTGCAACGTGAACTCGCGGACCACGGGGCTGCGCGTGAGCTCGTCGCGCGCGCCGTCGCAGCCTTCGAGGACGTGGGCCGCATCGACGCGGTCGTCTCCGCCGCCGAGGGCGAGATGATGGAGACATGGGCCGCAGAGCGACGGGCCGCGGGCCTCGACATCCGCATCCACATCGACAACAACCTTGAGGCGGGGGACGTCCAGATACGCTCGGACGCTGGCAGCCTCGAGAGCCGCCTCCGAGATCGATTCGACCGGGCCTGTGAGATGATTCGTGGCACCGCACCAGCGTCCGCGGCCACCGCCACGGCCACGGAGGACCATGAGTGAGAATCTCCTCCCGCTGACGCGCACGACGCCACAAGAGCTGTACTCGGCACTGCAACCGCGCGTGTCCGGTCGGGTCCTGAGCGTGGTGGGGCTCCTCGTGGAGGGACACTGCCCCGGCGCA
>CALKDV010000254.1 GCA_938084085.1 uncultured Nannocystaceae bacterium | reverse complement strand
AGAGATGCCGTCGGACGCGACACGCTCGGGTCGTTCGCGCGTCGGGCGGCTGCGGCGCAACGGCCACTACCTCGTCCTGGTGCCAAGTATTCGCGTGGAGTCTAGCTTCGGCGTGGAGTTCGGCACCAGCGGCCGCTACGTCTACCGTCCGCCGGGGCGGACCATCAACATGGTGCTGCTGTCCCTTCAAAACAGGGTGTCGACCAAGCTCGTCCAAGAACACGAGCTCATCCTCCGGCTGCGGGATCTATTTGGGAAGCGAGAGCTATTTTTGTTGGACGCCCGCTTCATCGACGACCCGCGTTTCACCTATGCAGGAGTCGCCAACCCTGACAAGCTCACCAACGAGGAGCTCGAGGAGGACCCCTATTACCGCGTGAAGGTGCGCACCTTCGGGGCACGCGTGGGCTACCAGCATCCGCTGTGGCGGAGTGGAGAGGCGCTGCCCACATGGTTTCATTCTTCTATTTTGAGCATCATCGGCACCTACCGCTTTGAGACGGATCAGGCGGACTTTCGCGACGATTCCATGTTCGCGATGGAGCAGGGGGCGGCGGCAAAGACGACCCGCCGCAGCTCGTTGACCCTCGGGCTCGTCTACGACGCCCGGAACCGCGAGGTCTCCCCCGTTCGTGGCAGCTATCACGAGCTGAGCGTGGAGTGGGCGGCACCCTGGCTCGGGGCGACCCAATCGTGGGCTCGGATCAACGCCGCGGCCCGATGGTTCATCCCCATGGGCACCGAGCGAGCGATCTTGGCGCTGCGGGTGGGAGGCGAGACGCAGCTCGGGGCGCCGCCGTACTTCATCCTTGGACAGTTTGGTGGGGTGGACGCCTTCGACGGGTTCGGCGGTCGCATGGTGGGGCGCGGATTTTATCGGCGGCGGTTCATCGGAAAACACAAGGTCTATGGCAGCCCCGAATTCCGCTTCATTCCCCTCAAAACCATGCTGGGCCGCTACCAAATCGATGTTGGCTTGAATCTATTTTCAGATCTTGGCGGCATCTGGGACCAAGACGTGGACCGCCAAGCCGGCTTTCAGATCAGCGGTGGCGGGGGGATCTTTCTTCGCCTCGATGATTTCTTTGTCGTGCGCACGGAGGCCACCGGAAGTCGCGAAGGATTTCAGCTGTACCTCGCGACCGATCACGCCTTTTGAGGGCGCGCAGTGGCCACGCCCGAGCCGGGGAGGGCCACGCCGCCGAACTCCGCTATGCTCCCCCCCATGGGAATCTCTCCCGAAGACCTCGCAGCGCACTTGTCGTCGAAGGCCTACGGCCGAGCGTGTCGACACCTCGACGAGACCGATTCGACCAACGACGATGCGGCGCGGTGGTTGGCGGATGGCGGACCCACGGGGTTGTTGGTGACGGCGAGTCGGCAGCGGGCCGGCCGCGGGACAAAGGGGCGGCGATGGTCTTCGTTGGAGGCTGGCGATATCTACGCGAGCCTGGGCCTCCGTCTGCAGCCAGCACCGACCGCGCTTGGGGCGGTGGCGCTCGCGACCGGCGTTGCGTTGGCGGAGGGGATCGAGGCCCTCGTACCGAGCCTCCAAGGCCATATAGATTTGAAATGGCCCAACGATCTTCAGGTGCAGGGGCGGAAATTGGCCGGGATTCTGTGTGAGTCCCGCTGGGGGGGCGCGAGCGTCGACCTGGTCATTGGCTTTGGAATCAACGTCGCGCGCACGAGTTTTGAAGATGAGCTCGCGGGGTCGGCGACGAGTCTGTCGGTGTTGGAGGGGGGCTCTATCCCGTCCACCTCGCGGCTGCTCGCCGAGATTTGTGGCGCGCTGGAGTCGCGATGTGAGGCGTATTTTTCCGGGGGCTTTGAGGCCATCCGTAGCGTGTACGAGGCGCGCTGCGTGACCGTGGGGGGGCACGTGACTGTCCCCGTGACCCGACCCGATGGCTCCGTGGAGCGGATTCATGTCCGTGCGGAGCGGCTCGACACCGACGGCGCTCTCATGGTCCGGTCTCTCGGCGGCGGCGATTTGTTTCGCGTTGACCAGGCCGAGGTGGTTGAAATCCCCGGCACCTGAGGCTCGAGGTCGCCCCCGCTGGTAAGAGGTGGGGGCCTTTGCTATCACGGAGGAGTGAAGATTTCCGATCGCCTGGCGCACAAACGCCCCATCTTCAGCTTCGAGTTCTTTCCTCCGAAGACTGAGAAAGGGATGGAGACGCTCTGGCGCAATCTCAATCAGCTCGCGTTGCTCGAACCGGACTACGTCTCGGTGACCTACGGTGCCGGCGGTAGCACACAAGATCGAACCCTCGCATTGCTCGCCCGGATCAAGAACGAACTGAGCATTGAACCCCTGGCACACCTCACCTGCGCGGGCGCGAGCAAAGAGGAGCTCGGTCGAGTCATCGACGACCTTGGTGGGATCGGCGTGGAGAACATCTTGGCGCTTCGCGGAGACCCGCCGAAGGGCCAAGACTGCTATACGGTCGCCGAGGGAGGGTTTGCCTATGCGAGCGAGCTCGTGTCGTTTGTACATGAACGTGGTGACTTTTGCGTTGGCGCGGCGTGCTACCCGGAGGTGCATCCGGAGGCGATAGACGCGCCGACCGACCTCAAACACCTCAAGCACAAGGTTGATTGCGGGGTCGATTTTCTTTTGACGCAGCTGTTCTTTGACAACCAGATCTTCGTTGATTTTGAAGCGCGGGCGCAGGCCGCCGGTATCGACATCCCCATCATTCCCGGCATCATGCCGGTCAGCAACAAAAAGCAGGTGGAGCGCTTCACCTCCATGTGCGGCGCCTCCATTCCTGCGGCGCTCTCGGATAGACTGCACGACATCGGTGACGACCCGGTTGAGGTGTTCTGGGCGGGGGTGCTGTACGCCTCTCATCAGTGTCGCGGATTGCTCGCGCCAGAGCGAGAATCTCCGTTTGGGCCGTCCAAGCGAGGCGCGCCTGGGATCCATTTTTATACACTCAATAAGTCGCCGTCGACCCGCGCGATTTTTGAGATCTTGAGGCTCACGAGGCGCGCCCTTTGACGCGCTCTGGGTGCGCGGTCTCGCATGGGCGTGGCCACCGGTCGACTCAAAGGCGGGTCCTCCGCCTCTTCTCGTGGGCGTTGTTGACGCTGTCGCCCTTGTCCGTTCGCGCGGTGGTGCCGACCGAGGCGCGGACCTCCGAGGCGCGCGATCGCGGCGCGGCGTCGGGTGGCGTCCTCGTGACGTCACGAGTGCAGGTCGGTGTGCGGGTGTTCGCGTTGGAAGACGGCGAGCGCTCCGCCGTCTCAAAGGAGTGGTTTCGCACGCGCCTCGATCACGCCAACCGGTTGTTTGACGCGATCGGTGTCGAGTTCGTCGTCGCGTCATGGCAGCCGCTCCGTGTGGCCAGCGCTGCGGTGGACACGCGGGCCCAACGGGACGACTTGGGAGCGGCGACTACGCACCAGGGACTGGTGGACGTGTACCTGGTCTCACGCCTCACCGACGTGGACGCGCCGCCCACCGAGATTCGTGGGGTGCACTGGCGCCTCCGAAGGAACACCTCACAGCGCTGGGTCATCATGTCCGCGATCTCGGGGCCGATGGTCCTCGCGCATGAGCTCGGGCACTTTTTCTCGCTGCCGCATGGGGTGGAGGCCGCGTCGATTATGAACAAGCGCCCGCGCAACACCCCCCCGTGGGAGGAGCGAGTGTTCACACGGCGCGAGCAGACCGCGATGGTCGCGGCGCTCAAACGCATGCTCGACAGCGGTCGGCTCGTCCCTCGGAAAACGAGATAGGTCCTCACTCCGCCGTGGGGCTGTTCTCGCGGTCCGGGAACATCACGCGGTAGAGAATCGGTACCACGATCAGCGTAAGTCCCGTGCCCACCGTGAGTCCGAAGGCGATGGCGTTGGCCATGCCGTACCACATGGGCCCCCCAAACATAATCATGGGGATCAGGCCGAGCACCGTCGTCAGGGTGGTCATCACGATGGGCTGCATGCGCTGTTTGCATGCCGCGACGATCGCGTCGTGCACGCTCGCGCCCTCGTTCCGCAACGAGTCGATGCAGTCGAGCATCACGATGGAGTTGTTCAACAAGATCCCCACGAGGCTCATGAGACCCAGCATCGAGGTGAAGCTGAATTTTGCGCCCATGACGTGCATTCCGAGGACGGCGCCGATCAAGACGAGCGGGCTCGTGATCGCGATGATGGCGGGGCGCCGAAGTGAGTTGAATTGCCCAATGAGCAACAGCCCCATGAACGTGAGGCAGATAGGGATATGGGAGAACAGATCCTCGTTGTTTTCCTCTCGATCTGCGACCTCCCCAGCGATCTCGCGCTCGTATCCCGGCGGAAGCTCGATCGCTTCGATCTCGGGTAAGATCGCCTCGACAAACTCATCCGCGGTCTTCACCTGATGCTTCCCCGAGACTTGGACCTGTCGCTGAAGCTGATACCGCTGGATCTCCGGGTAGTGCCACTGGAGTGAGAAATCCGCCACCTGTCGGAGAGGGATTCCACGCTCAAATTTGGGCGAATAGATCTGCAGGTCTTCGAGGCGCGAGGCGTTCTTGCGTTCGCCCGCAGACAACCGCGCGACGATCGGCACGGACCGATCACCCTCCACCATCGCTGAGACCTCAGCCCCTGAGACGCCGATGGCGAGCATTTTTGCCACCGTCCCCATGGTCAGACCCGCCCGCTGTACCCGCTCCGGGTCCAGGGTCACCCGAAATTTTGGGGTGAGGTTTCGCCAATCATCCTTCACAAACAAGGCCCCTGGGACCGCGTTCATGATGTCTCGGGCTTGGATGGACAGTCCTTTGAGGACCTTCGGGTCTGGTCCTCGAAAGTTGACGAGCACGGTGCCAGGCTCTTGGCTGCCGAGCCAGAGCTGTTTCACCTCTCCGCGGACCTCAGGTCGAGATGCCTGGAGGTAGTCCGCCATTCGCCGCATGGGGATCCCCGGGTCGATGCCCGGCGTCGTATTCACCATGATGAGGCCGCGGTACGGCACCGGGTCAAAGGGCGCCAGGGTAATGTAGAAGCGCGGGCCGGCGGTGCCTGCGTAGCTCACCCAGTTGTCGACGTCCGGGTTGGCCTCTTTGTCTCCGAGCCACTCATTGATCGACTCCATCGCCGCGCGTGTATCCTCAATGTCGGAGCCGGCGGGGAGGTCGATGAAGGCGAGGTATTGAGAGCGCTCTCCGATGGGGAACTGCTCTTGCGGGAGCTGCGAGAGGCCATGCACGGCGGTGGCGAGCATGGAGCTGACCACGAAGCCCACGATCAATTTGTGACTGAGGGACCACCGCAACACCTTCAGGTAGGTGGTCATCACGGGAGAGTCCTTGCCCGTCGTGGGGTCACCGTTGGCGGGCTGTTTGGGCGGGGGCGGTGCTTTCACGAACCAGTAGCATTGGATCGGCACGAACGTGATCGCGACGAGCCAGGACGCCAGCAAGGAGATGGTCACCACTTGA
>CALKDV010000253.1 GCA_938084085.1 uncultured Nannocystaceae bacterium | reverse complement strand
GTGGTCGACCTCTCTAAACTCACCGCGGGCACCGTGTCGCTGTGGAGCATCGCCGACCTTGAGGAGGGGCGTTGGGATTTTAACTACGAGACTCCCGTGGCTACCGCCAGCGCCAACCGCGACGACTCGGTCTCCCAAGAGGATTTCGACGCGATGGTCGCTGCGGGGTGGACCTACCTCGTCGAGGGAACCATGACGCGCTCGGATGGGGTCTCATGCCCACCGTCAGCGCTCGCCACGCCTGGGAGCGCGACGCCAACAGGCGACACCAACGATGGAGGAGATGACTGCTACGCGGCGCCCTCCGTGAACTTTTTGTTTGGAGCGGCGGCCGCCACCGAGTTCGGTCCATGCGAGATCGATGAGGTCCCCGGAGTCGTGGTTGTGGCCGGAGACACCAAAACCGCGGCGGCCACCATCCACGGCGATCACTTGTTCTTCAACGGGTTCCCAGAGGGTGATGAGGGGGGAATCAGCCGGCTCGCGCAGTGGCTCGCGGACTGCGATCTCAACCTTGATGGTACGGTAACCGCGGACGAACTGACGGCGATCGCGCCCGAGCAACTCTCCGAGATCGACGAGCGCTTTCAGCTTGGAGGATCTCCGATCTCGCCGTTGACGAACATGTATGAGTACCTCCGGGCGCAGATGAAGACTCAAGGGCACTTTCAAGGGGAGGGCGAGTGTGCCCTCGACGGAGAGGCCCACTAGGCCCCTCGAAGCTCAACATCGCGATTCGCCATGAACACAGTCGAAGCCATCAAGCATCTGTTTTTGAACGCCGGCACCGGGTGGGTGCTCTGGCTGCTCGGCGCGCTGTCTATCGTCAGTATCGCCGTGTCGCTGGAGCGTTGGCGGACCTTCCGTCGGATGGATGGCGATGTGGAATCCCTCGCCCGAGCGCTCGCGGAACGTTTGGGTGGGGGCTCTCGCGAGGAGACGATCCAGTGGCTGCTCGGGTCTCCAGCCGTGGGTGCACAGGTGGCCGCGGCGGGACTCGCGGTGGCGGACCGGGGCGTGAAGGCGGTGGAGAAAGCCATGGCGAGTCGTACGGTGCTCGCCCGCGAGTCGCTCGAGCGGCGGCTCGCATACTTAGGAACCCTCGGGAACAACGCGCCCTTTATTGGGCTGTTTGGAACGGTCATCGGCGTCATCGAGGCGTTTGAGGAGCTTGGACACGGCACGGCCGGTCACGCCGGCGCCGGCGCGGCGGGGCACGTGGCTTCCGGGGCGGTGATGTCGGCCATCGCCGAGGCCCTTGTTGCCACGGCGGTGGGAATCGCGGTGGCGCTGCCTGCGGTGGCGGCCTACAACTACTTGCAGCGGCGGGTAGAGCAGCTGCTCGCCGGGGCGGAGGCCCTGTCAAATCTTGTGCTGGCGTACCTCTGCGCGGAGGAGGACTGAGCATGGCGGGAACCGGATCGTCACGCGGCATCATCACGGGGATCAACGTGACACCCATGGTGGACGTGACCTTGGTGCTGCTTGTGATTTTTATTGTGACGGCGAAGATTGTCGTGACACCTGCGGTGCCGCTCGACTTGCCTCCAGCGAGCAAGAGCGAGGAAGTTCAGGTGGTGTTCTCGGTGATCTTGGCGCCCGATGGCGCCCGCTCGGCCAACGGCACTCCCATGGCCGACGACCGCGCCTTGATGGCGCGGGCGAGCGAGGCCTTGGCCGCCGACCCTGATTTGCGGGCGGTCATTCAAGCAGACGGCAGCGTGCCTCATCGCGAGGTCATGGCGACCCTCGACGCTCTCAAAATGGCCGGGATCGAGCGGATCGCGTTCGGTGCCCTCGCGACGCCAATCAACGATCGACCTGCGCCAAAGACCCCCGTGGGGCAGGAGAACCCCTGAGCACACCAGCGCAGACGCGGGCGGCGGCGGTATTCGACGCGGTCATCGCCGACCCTCGGCGTCGTGCGCCACGCCGGTCCATGGCGCGCCGACTCGCGCCGTGGGCCCTCGCAATCGCGCTGCATCTGGTGATTTTGGTGATGGCCCTGCGAGCGCAACCCTCGCTGGAGACGTGGAGCGCCCGGATGGCGGCTCAGATCCACGGGGCGTTGGCGGAGCGTGCGCCGACGCGTCTCGAGTTCGAGCCTCCGCCCCCTCCTGCGCCCGAACCCGAACCCGAACCCGCAGCCGCGCCCGAACCTGCGCTTGCGGTCGAGCCATCGAAAGCCCCCTCGGCGACGTCCCCCAAGCCCGAAGCACCTCGGGTCGCACCGCCAGCGGCTGCCGGGGAGGTGCTCGCGTCCAAGGACGCCGTGGCGGACTTCAGCGACCAAGCGTTCGTGGTGGGAACGGCCACGGCCTACGCCGGCGGGGTGACCACGCAGAGCGGTACCGGTACGGCGCCCGGGACCGCCGCGCGCGCGCAAACTCCATCCCCTAAGAGGGCGGCCGCCTCTTCTGCCCGTGCGCGTCCCGTGCGGCTCGAGGGCATCGCGTGGCGGTGTCCATGGCCGGCTGGGGCGCTCGACGCCGACATTTACGAGCAGGCAGTGGTGATCCGGGTGGAGGTGGGCGTTGACGGTCGTGCTCGACGCGTCCGGTTGGTCGACGACCCCGGGCTCGGCTTTGGTGACGCCGCCCGCGCCTGCGCGCTGAAGACTCGCTTCTCTCCTGCGTTGGACGGGGAGGGGGACCCCGTACCGGCCACCTCGCCGCCGATTCGCGTGAGGTTCACACGATGAGCCCACGTGCGTCGGCATCGGGCGACACACCGACGGTCGACCCTCTGCGGCGGTGGACGGTGGGGGTGGCATGGCTCCTCTCGGTGGCCGCGGCCGCTGGGGTCGCGGTCTCCTGGAACACGTCGACCTCGGCGTCCGCGGAGGATTGCGAGATCATCTTTGGCCGTCTTGTGGCCCTCGAGCTCGAAGAGATGGGGTACCGCGACCCGGCCCTCGTCGCCCTGCGGCAGCGAGAGCTCGCACAGCAATTCTCGGAGGAGCTGCGCGCTTGCGAAGGTCGAGCGATCTCGGCGCATGCCTTGGTCTGTGTGCGAGAGGCGGCGTCCGCGGAGGCGCTCAGTCACGAGTGCTTGTAGCTCGCCCGGCCCAAGGTCTCCGCCGTGACCGCGTTGGGCGCGTGCGGCCAGATAGGAGAGAAACAAAAAAGGGCCCCGCGGTTGCGAGGCCCTCGTTGACGGATCGGGATGCATCCGTCGTTCACGTCAACTGACTACGGGTTGGGCTGGATAGGGATCACCGTGGCGTCGTCGAACTGGGTGACGATGTCCACCGACGTAGCTCCCTCGTTGGCGTAGGCGTTGATGTAGGTTCCGCCAGGAATCGCCAAGGTGGCGAGCGGCACGGTGTACGTCAACTCGGGCGTACCGTCATTGTCCGTGTCCAGTCCGATGACGTAGTCTGCAACCGGAAGGTCGAGCGTACCGGACGCCTTGTAGTCAACGTCGGCGAGGAGCACCGCTGCGGTCGAGCCGGGTGTCACGTTCCAGATATCCACCTGACCGACAGTCGAGGCAGCGTGGGTGACCTGGATGCGAACCTGCGCAGGGTCGATGCCGCTGCGATCGTCACCAAGCGCCAGGATTTCCACGGTGGTGTCTAGATCGCCGACCGCGACAGCCGTGTAGTCGTTGGCCGCGTCCAGGGTGAGCGGTCCTGCACTCACGATGCCGTCGGCAGCGCTCATGGAGGGGCTCGGCGCCACGTCAAACGTGTAGTCACCTTCCTGGACGGGGGTGATGTCCGTGGACTCGCGAAATGCGAGCCCCGTGAACGTGGCCGTGGCTCCGGCGTTGGCGTAGACGTCTACCGCCGGAACGTCGACCCCGAGGTGCATCACGCGAATGCTGCTGTCCGTGTCGGGCACCACCGGGCTGAACACGACGACCGATGCGTCGTCGAACTGTGCGACCAAGTCGACGCCCGGCGATGTGTTGTCATTGGCGTAGACGTTGATGAACGTTCCACCCGTGACGCCGGCGTCCGCAAGCGCCACGTCGTAGGTGAGCTCCATGGTCGTCGCGTCGTTGTCGGTGTCGATACCGATGACGTAGTTGGCTGCGGGCACGTTGAGGGTGCCGGTGGCCTTGTAGTCGACATCGGAGAGCAGCGCGGCAGGGTTCGCAGGATCGCTCACCTCATAGATGTCCACCTGGCCCACCGAAGAGGCCGCGTGCGTCACCTGGAGGCGAACGTTGGCGGGGTCGATGCCGGCGCGGTCATCCCCAAGTGCGATGACCTCCACGGTGTCGTCTGTCAGATTGCCAACCGCGACCGCGGTGTAATCTGCGTCCGCGGCGAGGCTGAGTGGCCCGACCTCCAAGATGGAGTCTGCGACGCTCGTCGATGGGTTGAGCGCCACGTCAAAGGTGTAGTCGT
The DNA here is from genome assembly GCA_938084085.1 of uncultured Nannocystaceae bacterium. Taxonomy (GTDB): domain Bacteria; phylum Myxococcota_A; class Polyangia; order Nannocystales; family Nannocystaceae; genus JAAZXR01. The sequence continues at coordinate 667 of CALKDV010000253.1, read as the reverse complement.
CTGCGGGCAGGGGGGTGATGTCGGTAGACTCACGGAAGCCGAGGTTGGAGAACGCTGGCGCTGCACCCTGATTGGCGTAGACGTCGACCCCTGGGACTCCGACGCCGAGGTGCATCACTCGCACGCTTGTGTCGCCGTCACCGTCGCCGTCGCCGTCGCCGTCACCGTCGCCGTCACCGTCGCCGTCGCCGTCACCGTCGCCGTCACCGTCGCCGTCGCCGTCGCCGCTCAGATCCCAGGAGATAGTGTCTGCGAACTCAACGCAGTCACCACCCGGTACGGGGGTCGAAGTGAAGCTAGAGTCGATGGTGACCTCCACGAGCCGCAGGCCAGTGATGGAGCCAGCGCTTCCGTCGAGGCCACCGTCGTAGGTGGTTAACTCCGCCGTGCCCTCGACCTGAAAGTACGTTCCGTCAGCTTGGGAGTACATGAGCGCACACTCGGAGCATGTCGCGTAGTTGGCGTTGTCTCCGGTTGCCAGGTCGTAGGTTCCTGGGCCTGTGGTGCCGTAGGTCTGAAAAGAGAAGATGCTGTCCGGGATCTCTGGCACGACCGCACCGAGGTCGTTGAACATTGCGTCGTAGGTGATTGCTCCACCAATGGAAGCCTGGATGCAGTCGCCGTCGCCGTCGCCGTCGCCGTCGCCGTCGCCGTCGCCGTCGCCGTC
>CALKDV010000252.1 GCA_938084085.1 uncultured Nannocystaceae bacterium | reverse complement strand
GCAGGGGAAACTCGAATGGTCCGATGTTCTCCGTGAGATCGCGGGCGTCGATGCCACGCTGCTTCCGACGCCGCTGGTGCACCTCTCCTTGATTCATAAGGAGGATCGGGGGGAGGTGGAGGCTGAAATGCAGCGGGTGTTGCGTGGAGGTGCCCCGGAGCCCATCGACTACCGGATCGTTCGGCCCAATGGCGGTGAGGTCCGCCGGGTGCGGGTGACCTCGCGGGTGTTTCGGGACGCAGCGGGGCGGGTCAACACATGGCTGGGGACGGCGCGTGATGTGACCTCAGAGCGAGACATCGAGCAGCGTCTGCACCACTCTCAGAAGATGGAGGCGATCGGTCGCCTCGCGGGGGGCGTTGCGCACGACTTCAACAATTACCTGGCGGTGATGCTAGGGAACGCAGAGTTGATGGCGGGGGAGATGTCGGACCGTGATCCCCGCCGTCGCTATGTCGAGGAGATCACCCGAGCGGGCAATCGATCTCGTATTTTGGTGCGACAACTCCTCGCGTTCAGTCGGCGACAGACGACAGAGTCACGGATCATTGACGTAAATGACGTCTTGTCGAACGTGCACCGGATGCTTGAGTTGATGCTGGGGGAGCAGGTTGGACTAGAGACGGTGCTCTACGACGGCCTTCATCTCGTGGTGATCGATCCGTCCCAGTTTGAGCAAGTAATCGTCAATCTCGTTGTCAACGCCCGTGACGCGATTCAAGGGCAAGGCATGGTCCTCATTGAGACCGTCAACGAGTGCATCGTCGAGCCAACGCGCAGCGACCTGGGCGAGATTCCCCCCGGCGAGTACACCAAGATCGTCGTCGCGGATGACGGTGTTGGGATCTCGGACGAGGTGATGGCGAATATCTTTGAGCCCTTCTTCACGACGAAGAAAGAGGGGTATGGAACGGGGCTCGGGCTCTCCACCGCCTACGGAATTATCCAGCGTCACGGAGGCCACGTGCGCGTGCGCTCGGAGACTGGCCGGGGGACGGCGTTTGAGGTGCTCTTCCCCAAGGCGGTCGAAAACGAGAACTCCCTCGTGCGTCGGGTGTTCGGCGAGTCCGATCGTCTCCCGGTGGTCCGTGGAGGGACCGTGTTGTTTACGGAGGATGAGTCCCAGGTGCGCGCGCTGACCCGCTTGCAGCTCGAACGGGGGGGATATCGGGTGCTCTCTGCAGGCAGCGCGGACGAAGCCATCCGCATCGCTCAAACGTACGAGGGGACCATCGACGCGCTCGTGACCGACATCGTCATGCCCGGGATCAATGGCATCGAACTCGCGTCGCGGTTGAGCGCGGAGCTCCCGTCGTTACGAATATTGTTTGTCTCCGGTTACGCGGAGGTGGAGATCCCAAAAGAAGGGTTGATGAGCACGGCGCGGCTGTTGCCGAAGCCGTTCACCATGAAGGAGCTCTTGACCACCTTAAGTGAGATCATGGAAGAGGGCGCGCCCCCAGAAGCGACGATTCCTACGGCGCGCTGACGGCTACAGCCACTTGCCAAGTTTGGTGTGTGCGTCCTTGGTAAGCGCGAAGGTCTTCAAGCTTGTGTGACAGCTTTTGCAGTTCACATCCTCGCCGGCGGCCTTGGCTTTCTTAACGACGCCCTTCATCAACTTTTTGGCGGCGCTCCGGCCCCCCTCAGTGCAGGCAGCCTTCACCTTGTCGAACTTGAAGGACTTGGCCTCGCACGGGGTGACGGCGGGTGGCTTTTGGGTCGCGCGCGCGGGCGACGGAGCTACCAGGCCTGCGAGGGCGACGACCGAGAGAAAGACGAAGAGGGAGCGTGATTGCTGAGGCTGAGTCATCGGGGTTCCTGCGCTGTGGCTACGACGGTGGACCCGCGCGTCGCATTCAGGCCCGAAAAGCATAACCCTATCCGCATGCGCTATTCACGCATACGTTGTTTTGAGGTGGTTGACCGTCACAAAGTGGCAATCTTACCAGACGAGAACTGGTGGTAGTCCGATGTTGCCGCGGGCCCGCGGCTGATTGGGGGCCGTCGCAGCGCCCACTGGGTAGTGTTGGCGAGGGGAGGCGCAGCCCGTGCCCGTCTCAGGCTAGACTCCGGTGGATGTCTTCGCAAGGCGAACGGGACTTCCCCGAACTACCTCGCTTTGAAATTCGCAGGAAGCTCGGCGCTGGAGGGATGGGCGAAGTCTATGAGGCGTTCGATAAGGAGCAAAACGCGGTCGTCGCACTCAAGCTCTTGCGCAAGATGAACCCGCGAGCGCTAGGCCGCCTAAAGACCGAGTTTCGCAGCGTGGTGAACGTGCGCGATCGCAACTTGGTGCGACTGCGCGAGCTTGGCCTCCAAGAAGGAGAGTGGTTCATCACCATGGAGTACGTGGACGGCGTGGACTTCCTCGATTGGGTGAGACCGGAGGCCGCGAAGCTGGAGGACAGTGATGAGCAGTGACGACGTCGTCGTTGGTGGGTGGGATGGAGACTCCATCGGAGAGACTCGCTCCGATCTCTCGACGGGTGGCGCGACCGGTCCGCGGAGACGGGCCTCCACCGTTCGTGTGAGGGTGTCGGACAATCGGCGACTCGATGAGCGTCGACTTCGAGCGGCCCTCACACAGCTGGTGCGTGCGGTCAACGTCCTGCACCAGCGAGGCCTTTTGCACCTCGACATCAAGCCCTCCAATATCATCGTGGGGCCTGGGGGGCGGCTTGTGCTCCTCGATTTTGGGCTCGTTCGCTCCTCGAGAGCGGGGGAATCCGATATGAAGATGACGCTCGGGACCCCGGCGTATATGGCACCAGAGCAGGCCGCGGGGGAGCCTGTCGGGAGTGCCGCAGATTGGTATGCGGTGGGCGGAGTGTTGTACCGAGCCTTGACAGGGGTGCTGCCCTTCACGGGGGGCGCGGCGGACGTGATGCTCGCGAAACAGCTGGATGCCGCTGTGCATCCGCGCACGCTGGCGCCAGACGTGCCCGAGGACCTGGCGAACCTCGCCGCGGATCTTCTCTGCACGGATCCATCGGGGCGGCCGAGCGGGCGCGAGGTGTGGGCGCGGCTCGGCGAGCAGGGCCATGAGACCTTCGCACGCAGCGAGGCAGACAGCGTCTTCGTGGGCCGCCGCCGTGAGTGGGAAGCGCTTTCGCACGCGTTGGCGACCGCGTCGAAGGGCACCAAGGTCGTCGTTCGACTCGCGGGCGCGGCTGCCGTCGGGAAGACGACCTTGGTGCGTCGCGTTCTGGCCGAGCATCGAGACAAAATTTTTCTGCTTGATGGCGAGACGTTCGAACGCGAGTCGCTCCCTTTTGTGTCCTTTGATAGGCCGGTCGACAGCCTCGCCCAGGTCCTCCAGCGCTTGGGCCCGTCGGGGCTCCCCGTGCAGGTCGTCGAGGACGTCCGAGCGCTCAGCCGGATGTTCCCGGTGCTCGGGAGCCTCGTCCCTGAGGGGACGACGGCGGCGGGCGGGCAGGTCGGCGACTCGCGCGCACGAGGGGCGCAGGCGTTTTGCCGGCTGGTCGCGTGGCTGTCGACGCAGGGCCGACTGCCCCTGCTTTGGATCGACAGCGCGCATTGGAGCGATCGTGACAGCGCCCTGCTCATGCGCACGTTGCTGTCGAGCGCGCTCATTGAACGTCTCTTGGTCATCTTGTCCTATCGCCGCGGGGACGGGGCAGACAGCCCGCTGTTAGGAGATCTTGACCGGCTTGAACGGGCGCGTCCGGAGATAGGTTGGCGACAGCTAGATCTGTTGCCCTTGCCCGACGAGGATGTCAAATCCCTGGCGCGCGCGCTGTTGTCGGCGGACACCAGCGACGAGGTTGTTGACGCCATCGCGCTCGAATCTGCGGGGAACCCATTGTTTGTTGGAGCCATCTGTCGCTACGGCCGTCACCTCAAGGGGGACGCCCTCTCGGCGACGGAGCTCTCACTGCATCACGTGGTCGCCCAGACCTTCGAGGCGCTCGACTCCACGGCGCGGCGACTGCTTGAGACGCTGGCTGTCTGCGGGCGGCCAATGAGCGTGGACATGCTGTTCTCGGCGGCGCTCTTGACCGATGAAGACCGGGTAGAGAGCGTGGAGGCGTTGCTCAACGAGCAGATGGTCGCGACCCACCAAGGCAAGCACGCCCTCATGCTGAGCGTGGCGCATGACAAAACACGCGAGCTGATCGTGGCGTGGATTGAACCCGAGATCCTGCGCGACCTCCATCGGTCGATCGCGGAGGCGCTCGCGCGCGACGAAGAGGACGACCCCGAGCGCCTCATGTACCACTTCGCCGAGGGAGGAGAATTAGCCCGCGCGGGAACCTTCGCGGTGATGGCGGCGGGGAGGGCCCTCGACGCGCTCGCCTTTGACAGCGCGTCACGCCTCTTCGAGCGCGCCATCGGATACCTTAGCGACGCACCCGCGAACCAGCAGGTCCCAATTCGAATCGCGCTCGCGGACGCCCTGCGCCGCGCAGGAGATTGTCGAAGGGCCGCTGTGGAGCACCTGTATGCGGCGGACCTCTCCGCACCGGAGGCGCGCGCGAGGCTGCGTGTTACGGCCGCGGAGATCCTCGTGACCAGCGGTCGGCTCACCGAGGGGCTCGATATTTTTGGTGATTTACACCAGGGACTCGACCTCCGGCCGTCGCGGCGAGAGTCTGAGAACTCAGCGCCAGAACTCAAGTTGCGGGAGCAGTTTGGCGACGTGCTCGCGTCGATCGAGGCTGGCCTTGGATCACGCACGGCGCCGGCGCAGGTTGATCGTCTGGACTCGCACGGCGCGCTGGCGAGGGGGCTGAGCTTAATGCTCCCAGCGCGCAGTGGTACGTTTTGGGCGCAGGGGATGCTCGATGCGTACCAGTCGGGCGACGAGGCGTTCCTGGTTCACGCTCTCGGTTTCATGGCGATCGGGCGGGCGGTCGGCGGGACACCCGAGGGGCTCGAGGAGGCCGAGAGTTGGATGCGCGTCTTCGATTTGGGAGTGAGGAGATTGGACCGACGCGGACTGGGTGTGGCTCGTCACTTGTTTGACTCCATCACTGGCCTCGTGGTCGGAGACTATCCGAAGGTGAAGAGGTCGGTGGCGCGGGTGCGAGGACTCGCGGAGCGCTACTCGGAGGTGGGAGACGTCTGTTTGTCGATGACGCACGCGGTCGGCCTAGAGCGGCGGTGGATGATGGGGGGTCTCCGTACGCTCTTTGAGGACGCGCGCCGTATCCAACGATTTGCACCGCGGGGTGGAGATAACTTCTTGGATGTCCTCACGGAGAGTTATCTCGCGCTTGAGGACCTCGCCTCCAACGCGCCGGTGGACGCCCGCCAGCGTGTACGCGCCGCGCAAGATCTGCTCGACGAGGGGTACTTTACACCGCTGCACTACCTCACGTTGCGAGCGATGGTGTGGTGCGACCTCTACGACGGGGAGAGCTCCGCGGCGTATTGGAGGCTCGAGGGGGCGTGGCCTCAGATTCGGGCATCGGGGCTGTTGGGCTTTCGCGCGTGGTCGACAGAGATCCAGCTGACGCGGGGGCTGCTGATGTTG
>CALKDV010000251.1 GCA_938084085.1 uncultured Nannocystaceae bacterium | reverse complement strand
GCACCCGAGATTCGAACGACGGTGTCTACCTCCCCGGCGAGCCTGCGATCCGGTCCCGCCACAGCGGCCCAGCGCGCGATGGCCAAGGAGATCCAAGCGCAGGTGAGCTGTCTGAGAGGTCGAGCCTTTCGCAAAGATGTGGCGGTGGAGTTTCAATCCATGGAGGATTTCCGCGCCTTCGTCCAAGCCGAGCTCGCGCGTGAGCAGACGTCTCCTCGCGGACGCCGGGAGCAACGACTGCTCCAGGCCGTGGGCCTCATCGGTTTCGAGGAGGATCTGGCGCAGATGATCGAGCGCGCGACCTTGGAGCAGGCCGCGGCCTATTACGATCCGAGGGAGGACACCTTCTATATCGTCAAATCCATGCCTGACGTGATGCTGCGCGCCACCATGGCCCACGAGCTTCAGCACGCCCTCCAAGATCAACACTCCGAGGCCCTCGACAGCTACACCAAGGGAAAGTTTGACACCCTCGACGCGGGCCTCGCCGCACGTTTCGTCGTCGAGGGAGAGGCGTCGCTTGTGGGAAACGCGTGGATGCTCCTCACGGCGGCGGGGCTCCCCATGCTCGGCGATGTCATGCCGTCCCCGTGTGGCAAAGGCCCCTCGGCGAAGCGTGACCGCGCCGTGTTCTGGTCGGCGCTGCGCGACATCACCGTCGACATCGCGGGTCAGACGCGATCTGCGGTGCAAAACCCAGGACTGTTGGAGCGCCTGCTTACGCAGGCACTCAGCCCCAGCGTGGCGGACAGCATGCGCATGCTCGACACCCTACCCAACTTTGCCTACTACACGATGGTCCCTCCTTACACCTTCGGTAGCTACTCTATGTACGAGGTGTTGGAGTCCAAGGGATGGGACTGGAGCGGGGTTGACCGACTCTTTGAGACGATGCCCGCGACGACCGCGGAGGTGCTGCACCCGACGCAGCTCATCAAGGGCGCTCGTTATCCTTCCCCCGCTCTGTGGTCGGCGAGCGAGCATCCGTTCGAGACCATGGGGTGGAGACTCGATCCGCGCGATCAGGTGGGTGAGCTCGGTTTGCGCATCGTGCTCATGAACGGCGGCGCCGACGAACGTACGGCGAAGCGCGCGGCTCAAGGCTGGGGTGGTGATTCTGTTCAGGTGTGGAACCGCCGGCGCGGCGGCGCCGAATTTATCGCGTACGATTGGAACGTGCGGGTCACCGAACCCAGCGAGGCCAGCCTCCTCAAGAGCGCCGTGTGGTCGGCGGTGGAACGACGACGAGGGGAGCTGGATCTCCTCGGCGAGGTGTCCCCCATCGACGAACCCTCGGGGCTGCTGGTCTTCGCCTACACCGGACACCAAAGCCAGCGTCGATATGGACGCATGACCTGGTCCCCGTCCGGTCTGGTCCTGACCGAGGGGTGGCTCGAACCGCCGAACGGTGTGGAAGTCCTGCCTTAGGGCTCCGAATTCGCGCAGATGACCCCCACAGGTCCCCCCGCGTACCTCGGCCCGCGAATCGCGCGACTTCCTCGCGCGACGGGAACATTTTTTCGCCGCAGCCAGTACGGCCATTCGCCGCGAATGCACTACCCTCCGGAGGCTTGACCGAGAGCGGTCCACGAACGAAAGTCCCCGCTACGCTCCATGCTGCGCCTGATTCAACTCCCCTTCGCGCTCGCGCTGAGCCTCTCGGCTCCCGGCGCTGTGGGGGCCGCCCCTCCCGCCGATGAGGCCGCCCCTCCCATGGGCGCAGATTCTCCGGCCGGATTTCGTGGGTCCTTCCGACAACCCTTCAAGCTCGAGTCGCTCATGCTGAGCGAGGCCTTGTCCACCGCCATCGAGACCAACCTCGATCTTCGCTCCCGCGTGATCGACGTGGAGATCTCGGAGACCCAAGTGCTCGCGGGGCTCGGCGCCTACGACCTCATCATGACCGCCGGCGTCAGCGGCTCCCTCGGCAAGACGACCCCGCGAGGTTCCGCGTTCGTCTTCTCCACGGGCAGTGAGAGCTTCGGCGCCAACGTAGGTTTTTCACGCGCGCTCGAGACGGGCGGCAACGTCTCGCTGCAGTTCAACTTCGACCGTACGCTCACGGCTCAGCCGCGGAACTTTTTCGGGGCCGCCGCCGCCTCCTCTGGAACCATTGAGCTCGCAGAGTACGTGGTCGCTCCCACCTTAACGATCAGCCACCCGCTGCTCCGGGGCCTCGGCCTCAAGGTCAATCGCGCGAATATTGACCGCGCGCGGCTCTCGGCGAGTCAAGCGCGCGCCAACGAACACCTCATCGCGCAGCAGGCGGTCCGTGATGTGGTGCGCGCATACTGGGACGTGCTCTACGCCATCCGCGATCTCGAGAACCGCCACAAGGCGGTCGAGCTCGCGGAGCAACAGCTTGAACTCACCCGCGCCCAGGTCGCCGCCGGCCGCCTCTCCGCCGTAGAGGCCAAGGCCATTGAGCAATCGTTGGCGGTGCGAGAAAACGAGGTCATCGTGGCCGAAGACACCCTCCTCACCGCCTCGATCACCTTGCGGACGCTGATGGGGGAATCGCTGTCAGGGGGCTCGACGCTGGGCATTAACCCCACCACGGCTCCCGACTACTTTGAGCCGCGCGCCATCGATGTCGACGAGGAAATTGAGCGCGCCCTGGCCAACAACCCCCAGGCGCGTCAACTCGAGCTCGCCCTGGCGAGCAACCGCATCGACGAGCTTGAAGCGGCCAACCAGCGACTTCCACAGCTCGACTTCAGCGGCTCGTTCAACGCCCGCGGTCGCAGCGTGGACACAGCCGCTGTGCCCG
>CALKDV010000250.1 GCA_938084085.1 uncultured Nannocystaceae bacterium | reverse complement strand
GCCGAGGACAACATGGTCATCTGCAACCTCACCACGCCCGCCCAGGAATTCCACGCGCTTCGGCGACAGGTGGTGGGCGCCTGGCGCAAGCCTCTCGTCCTCATGACCCCCAAGAGTCTGCTCCGGGCTCGGTTCTCTTTTTCGCCCCTCGAAGACTTCACCGACCGTAAATTCCGCAGGGTCATCGGCGACGACGAGGTCACCCCACGTGAGGTGAAGCGCGTGGTTTTTTCATCGGGGAAGGTCTTCTACGACCTCCACGACGAGCGGTCCAAGCTCGAACTCAAAGACACCGCGCTCATTCGCGTGGAGCAACTCTATCCGTTTCCGAGCGCCGAAATCCAAGCGGAGCTGGCTCGATACAGCGACGCCACGGACTTCGTCTGGGTCCAAGAGGAGCCCGCGAATATGGGCCCATGGACCTTCGCAGCGCCGCGACTGCGCCGGCTGCTCGGCGACCGACCCCTGCGCTACGCGGGCCGTGAGCGCAGCGCGTCTCCTGCCACTGGCTCGCCCGACTCCCATCAACTTGAGCGCACCATGCTCTTGTCAGAAGCATTTCAAACTGCAGCACCCTAGACCCAGGACATCATGCCCCAACTTAATCAGGTCAAAGTTCCAGAGCTCGGCGAGTCGATCACCGAGGCCATCATCGCCACGTGGTTGCGCGGCGTCGGAGAGTACGTCAACGCCGACGACCCCATCGTCGAGCTTGAGACTGACAAAATCACAGTGGAGATCCCGGCGCCGTCCGCGGGGGTCCTCGTCGAGCAGGTGGGAGACGAAGGCGCCACAGTCAACGTCGGGGCGCTCATCGCTACCATCGACGCCGACGCCTCACCGCCGGCCAGCGCGCCCTCCCCTGCCCCCTCGGCCACCGACGCCGGTCCGCCGGCGTCCACTGCCGCGCCCGCGGCTGTCGCGGACGTCATGCCCGCCGCGCGCGCCGAGGGACAACGTCGAGGCGTCGATCCTGCGACGGTCGCAGGTACCGGACGCGGTGGCCGGGTCCTCAAAGAGGATGTCATGCGCGCGTCGAGCACCTCGGCTGCCTCGGCGGGCCCCGCTGCAACCACCACGCCCACCAGCCCAGGTGAACGGGAGGAGCGCGTGCGCATGACCCCCCTGCGCAAGCGCATCGCGGAGCGACTCGTCGGCGCGCAGCAAGAAGCCGCAATTCTCACCACCTTTAACGAGTGCGACATGTCGGAGGTGATGGCCCTGCGCAAGGCCTATAAGAATCAATTCCTCGACAAACACGGCGTCAAACTCGGCTTTATGTCTTTCTTCGTGAAGGCGGTCGTGAAGGCGCTGCGATCCTCTCCGGCCGTCAACGCGGAAATCGACGGAGACGAGATCATCTACAAAGATCACTACGACATCGGCGTCGCCGTCGGAGGCGGCAAGGGGCTCGTTGTCCCGGTGGTTCGAGACGCCGACGCGCGCTCCTTCGCGGATATTGAGCGCGAGATCGGGCGCCTCGCGGGGCTCGCGACCAGCAACAGGCTCACGATCGCCGACCTCACGGGAGGCACGTTCACCATCAGCAACGGCGGGATCTACGGTTCCATGCTCTCCACGCCGATTTTGAATCCACCCCAAAGTGGAATCCTCGGGCTCCACAATATCGTCGAGCGGCCCGTGGCGGTGAACGGCAAGGTGGAGATTCGGCCCATCATGTATCTCGCGCTGTCCTACGACCACCGCATCGTCGACGGCCGCGAGGCCGTGCAGTTCCTCGTCGACATCAAGGCATCCATCGAAGATCCCCGTCGACTGATGTTGGAGGTATAGAAAATGTCAGACCCCTACGACCTCGTTGTTATTGGAAGCGGCCCCGGCGGATACGTGGCGGCGATTCGCGCCGCGCAGCTTGGCATGCGGACCGCGTGTATCGAGAAAGACCCCACCCTCGGGGGCACCTGCCTCAACGTGGGGTGCATCCCTAGCAAGGCCCTGCTCGAGTCCTCCGAGCGCTTCGCACAGGCAAAGCGAGGACTCGCCACCCACGGTGTGAAGGTGTCGGGTGTGGAGCTCGATCTGAAGAAGATGCTCAAACGCAAGGACAGCATCGTCAAGCAACTCACGGGCGGCGTCGATTTTTTGTTCAAGAAAAACAATGTCGATCGGGTACAGGGGTTGGGACGACTCGCGGGCCCCGGCGCGGTCGAGGTCCTCACCGATTCAGGGGAGGTGAGCCGCACGCTCCAGACGAAACACATCCTCCTCGCGACGGGCTCGACCCCCATCTCTATCCCGGGCGTAACCCTCGATGGGGAGCACGTCGTCACGAGCACCGAGGCGCTGTGCTTCGACGAGGTCCCGGCCCATCTGGTCGTGATCGGCGCGGGCGTGATCGGTCTCGAAATGGGCTCCGTCTGGGCGAGACTCGGCGCGAAGGTCACGATCTTGGAGTACCTGCCCACCTTCCTGCCCTTCCTCGATGCTGAGGTGTCCAAGACGGCCGCAAAGATATTCAAAAAGCAGGGCCTCGACATGCATTTCGGTGTCAAGGTCACCGGTACGACGGTGCATGAGGGTGGCGTGGAGGTGTCCATGGAGCGAGACGGTACGCAAGAGACCCTCACCGCAGACAAGGTCCTCGTCGCCGTAGGCCGGAGGCCGTACACCGATGGACTGGGATGCGACACCGTCGGGCTCGAGCTCGATGAGCGAGGTCGCGTCCGTGTCGACGCGGGCTTCAAGACCAACGTGCCGCAGGTGTGGGCCATCGGCGACGTCATCGCGGGACCGATGCTCGCTCACAAGGCGGAGGAGGAGGGGATCGCAGCCGTCGAGGCCATGACGGGACTCGTACCGCACGTGAACTACGCGGCGATCCCTGGCGTAATTTACACACACCCCGAGGTCGCAAACCTGGGCCGGACGTCCGCGGAGTGTGAACGCGAGGGCATACCGATCAAGGCCGGCACCTTTCCCTTCGCCGCCAACGGACGCGCGAAGGCGTTAGGGGAGACCGAGGGGCTCGTTAAGATCATCGCCCACGAAACCACCGATCGAATCCTCGGCGCCCAAATTGTTGGTCCACGTGCTGGGGCGCTCATCGCAGAGCTCGCCCTCGCGGTGGAGTTCTCCGCGAGCGCGGAGGATATTGCAAGGAGCGTCCACGCACACCCCACGTTGGCAGAGGTCGTTAAAGAGGCCGCGTTGGACGTCGGTGGTCGCGTCATCCACCGCTGAGTCTGGTCGTCGTTCGGTCCCTGAAGGGAGGACCGCCGCCGCGCGTCCCCCCCTCCCTGCCTCACCATGAAGTCCTCCGAGCAATCTATCGCACACGGCGCCCTGTTCGCGGACGCGTTGAGCGCCGCGCTGGAGCATGAGCGTGGCTACCGTATCCCCGCACTCCGGCACGTCGTGGCGCGACTGGGAAATACGGGCACGGTGCGCTGGGTTCGACAGCACGATGACACCCTCGCCCGCTGCTCGGCCCGCTGGTGCCCCATCAGCGCCCACGTCATCATCGGGAGCATGGCGATGGTCGACGCATGCTGGCCATTGGCGGCGGGACACTTCGGGGCGGTCGGTCGACTTTTTCAAACCACGTACGAACTCCCCTCGCCCTTCGAGCCAAAAATCGCGATCGAGCTGCGCAGCCTGGAGGTCGAGCCGCGACTGGACAGCCTCCGCGAGCGACTCACGAAGATCCCTCCGATGAACGACGGGGGTGGTGATCGCATCCGAGACGCCTTCGATCGATTCGCAACCCTGTTTCGCGGCATCGACAAGCAGTGGGATGCGGAAGATCGATTCCTCGCCCGCGCGCTATCGTTGTTTGAGCCGCTTCAGGGGCTCAAACCAGAGATCTCCGACGAGGAACTTCTGGCGACCTCCCCGCTCACTCGGCCTGGCCACGCCCCCGGATGAGACGAGAGATCCGGTGGAGGACCTCGGCATTTCGGGCCGTGATCCGCAAGATTCGTGCGCAGTTTATGGCGCAGATCAAGGCGGAATGCGCCTCGGATCTGGTAGGCTCTTCGGGTGGCGAGGCGAACACCCACCACCCGCAGAAAAGTCGGCAACCGACGCACCGTCGTTGGAGGTCAACTCCGTGATGGGCTCGATCTTGACGACAGCCCCCTTGAGATCACGGTGAGCCGGGATCTCAAGCGTCTCCTCGTCGTCCTCCCCTACGAGGTCTGCGTGGTCCAGAGCAAGGATCTCTCCATCCAACGACGCATTGCGTTGCCCACCCGTCGACCGAGCCTCACCGAGAACCTGTCCGGCCAACTTTGGATCGGCGGGAATCTGCTGCACGAGGGGAGCTCGTGGGGAGAGCAGCTGACCAAGCTCGGCTCCAAGCTCTCTGGGTTCGTCGACAAGGTCTGCCTGCTACGGCCCGACCTGCTGTGTGGAGCTGGCTCCAACGGACAGCTGCTCTGGAACCTAGAGACTGACACCGAGTCTCACCGCCGCAAAGCGTCCGAGGGAGAGGTGACCTCGCTCATCGCGACCGCCGACGAACGAGCCATCTTCACCAACGGCAAGACGAACGCTTGGGTGGTCGATCCCCATCACCCCTCAGGCTACGGCCAACTCAAATTTAAGGAGACCAGCCCGATCTTTCAAGACACGGAGATCATTGATCGCGTCGGGCTCACCTCGAACGGTCGCGCCCTGCTCGCCGCGAGAGACGGTGGGGTCGCAGTCACACACTCAGACCTGCGGATCGATCAAGCCTGGTTCCCTCGGGCTGACGCGGGTCCCTTGGCCCCCCTGGCGGTCATCGGAGACGCGCACTTCATCTATGTTTTGCGTTCTCATGGGCGCCTCCAACGCTTTTGCTACGCCGCCCCGCTGACCGAGGACGGCGAGCCCGCTCCCCTCGAGCAATTCCCCCCGGCGGAGCACGCGCTAGAGAAGAACGCCTCATGCATGAGTCTGCTCGAACAAGAGGACGCTCCCTCGACGCTGGTCCTCGGCGGGCCGCGGGCGCAGGCGCAGCTTGGACATCTCTGGAGACTGAACGTGGCCTCGCTGACGTGGACCCCCATAAGATTGCAGCCACGGGTGCGCGTCGAGGACGACGCCTCCTCCGAATCGAAGGCGCCCTCCTTCGTCGCCACGAAGACCAAGGTTAACGGGCCCCTCCTCTCCTCGCTCGGGGTCGACGACGTTCTCCGTGAATCCGCGGGGGCGATGCTCACGACCGCCCGAGGCGCACCTCAAGATCGGCCGTGCGTCGCGCTTGGCGACCGAGCGCCGCTTGGCTCGGACACTCTGGTCATGCCGGCCATGTTTCGCCTCAAGGAGGGCACAGCCCGTCCGGGCCTCGTGCTGTGGTCGGGGACTAGCCGCCCCGATCTCCCCGCGCCCAAGCTCCAGTTTCTAACGTGGGGCAAAGATCCGTCGGTGGGTTGGATCGAACTCTCCACTCCAGAGATCCGGGCGCAGCAGTGGTCGAGAGGGGACGTATTTCCCCTCCAGGTCGCGATTCGAATCGTCCCCAAGAACGTCCCCGGCCAGCGGGCAACGATCCCCCGAACCTGGGAGGACCCGACGCTCTTTGACGCGCTCGCCCGAGAGTGCCGTAAAGCGATGAAGGTGCTGTGGTAGGGCCCGCTGGGCGCTAGCCAAGCCCAGAGATCACGTCGCGGATCTCCGTCTCAGTCATGGTGTGGTCGCTCTTTTTGGCGACTCCCAAAATAGCATCGACGACGGCGTCGTCGGGCTCCATCCCTCGCTCTGACAACCAGCAGATGACGTTGGAGCGGCCGCTGTAGTGCCCCACCTCGATGACCTGAGCTCGCCCATAGCGCCGGGCTGGAACCGAGGAGTACACCCGATCCGCGAGCTCGCGGTCGCCCCGACGCTGCGCCTTGATGATCGCCGCTGCGTGGACCCCCGTCGCGGTGCGGAACGCGTCCTCCCCCGACAACGGGTAGCTCGGGTGAATCGGCACCCCGGTGTACGAGGAGACCTTGGAGACGTACTCGACGAGACGCGAGAGATCATGCCGCTTGGGGTCCAGCTGACCCAGCAAATCGAGATTCAGCAGCAACAAATCCATGGAGGTGTTCCCGACCCTCTCCCCGATTCCGAGCGCACACCCGTGAACACGATCGACGCCCAATTCGAAGGCGAGAATTGCGAGTGGCAGCGCGAGACCGCGATCGTTGTGGCCGTGCCAATCAAGCTCAACCTGGTCTTGGAGATCCATGGAGCGCAACAACCCTTGGGTGAAGCCCACCAGGTTTCGCAGCCCATCCGGAGTGGCGTGCCCGACCGTGTCGCACAGCACCAACCTCGTCGCCCCCGCCTCGAGCGCCGTGCGGAACAAGCGATCGAGCGTGTCGGGATGCGAGCGCGTGGTGTCCTCGGTGACAAACGAGGCAGGGAGCCCATGTTTGACCACGAGTGACATCGCCTCGCGTGTGTGACGCACCAGCCGATCCGTCTCCCAGTTCTCGGTGTAGGCCCGAATGGGGCTCGATCCGATAAAGGCCGTGACCTCGATGGGCATGCCCACACGTTGCGAGATATCGATGATCGGCTCGATGTCCGCGGCGATG
>CALKDV010000249.1 GCA_938084085.1 uncultured Nannocystaceae bacterium | reverse complement strand
ATGGCGACGGCGACGGCGATATCTGTTCCGACGTGGCGGCGAAGCTCATAGAGTGCGGCTTCGATCCCGGTGAGGCCGATCAGATAGAAGCCGATTGTGTGGATGAGATCGCCTTCTCGTATGGAAAGTCCGCAGAATGTGGAGATGCGATGGTCGCGTTGTACACGTGCTTCGCGGGGCTGGAATGCGCAGAGTTCGAGAGCTACTACGTGTGTGAGGCCGAGACCTATGCCTTTGAGATATCCTGCTATGGGGGCGGGGACTACGGCGAGACCGGCTATTACGATACGGGCTTTGACGAGGGGAGCGGAACCGGAGTGGACACCGGCAACCCAGGGACGGGCGGCGGCCCCACGGGCGGCGGTCCCACGGGCGGCGGTCCCACGGGTGGCGGCCCCACAGGTGGCTAGACTCTGCGCGAGGTTGCTCGCGGTGGTGATCGTCGCGAGCAGCGCTCGGCCGGTCAACGCGGCGCCCACGGAGGTGGTCGGGCCGACGGTCGAAGACCAAGGTGCGGCGCCCAAAGGGGGCGCGGAGCAGGTAGCACCTGCGCCCAACGTGCCGCCAGGATTCTCGGTCGCGCCCAACGCAGAAGGTCCTCGTCCCGCGATGCTGGTGGAGGAGTCCAGCCTGGCGACCGCGTTCGCGTTGGGGCTTCACCCTCTCCCAGATGGAAGCTTCGCCTACGAGGGGACCCCTGGAGAGCGCTTCGACGCGCTGATTCGGCCAGATGGCGTGGTGCGGCTGCTCCCTGAGTCGCAGGTGCAGGTCAAGGCCGATTCGATCTGTGCGGTCGTGGTGTGTGTGCGTCTTAAGAAATCATCCGGCGGTCGCACGGCCTCCAATCGCGCAGAGCGATGGGCGGCGCTCCTCGGCGCGTACGCGGCCACGCTGACGGCGGCGGCGTTTGGCGCGGATCCCAACGCGGACATCAACTCGCCCCAGGCAGCGATCCAGCAAAATCGGGCGTGGGAGCAGACGCCGGCGCAGTTGAGCAATCCAGGGGCGGCGGCGCCCGGTGCGGTCGCTCCTGTCGCGGCGGCCGGGGGCCGCTATGGCTACCTCCCCACGCCGAACCGCCAAATGGCTGCATTTTTGGATCGCACCTTTGACTTTCGTCTCGGTCTCGCAGCGGAGGCGTGGGAGAGGCGGTGCGAAGAGGCGCTCACCCAGCTCCCCTCCCAGCTGCTCACCATTTGGTCCGACGAATCCTTGTCCTATCCCGAGCGGCGCTCGGAAATATTGCATCTTTGGGACAGCCTCGAGTTTCGGACTGTGGATACCTCCCTCGATGCGGCGCTCTCGTCCGAGGTAGATGCTCATCGGGCGCTGGCGGCCCAAGACGCCCGAGACCGGATCCTTAAGTTTGTTCGGACCAATCTCCCTGCGATCTCCCCTCGCTCGTTTACCCGTAAAGAGCTTCGCAACTTCAATGAAGGGCGCGCCGGCGCCTCCTTGTTTTGGCCCTACAAAGCCCCGCGCCGGCGCTTGTTCCTCGGCGGTCAGCGCTAAGGCGCGGCCGGACGCTCAGGCCTTAAGCATCGCCGGAATCAGCAGCGGCGTCTGGTTGCCGAGGTGATCCCACCCGAGTCCCATGGCCTCGAGCACCGTGGCGTGGATGTCCGTCGGACGTACGAGGATGCCGCCCTCGGAGGGAGCGCCTGAGCGCGGATCGATGGGCATGGAGGCCATGGTGTCGTCTGTGGTTGCGCCGATGACCTTGCCACCTTGGATGTTCATGCCCGCCACGAGACAGCTGCTGGCGAGGTGGTGGTCGCGACCGCCGCGGGGGTTGAGCTTGGGCTCGCGGGCGAAGTCACTGGTGACGAGGACCACCGTGCGATCGAAAAGGACCCCGCTTCCGTCTGGTGTGTTCTTCAAGAACGACAGCAGCCCGGCGACCGCCTCGAAGCCGACGCGGAGGCTGGCGGAGTGATCGCTTTGCCAGTCCTCGTCGTGGTGGTCGAGCCCATCGACGACCTCCAGTGAGACCGCGTGGCTGGTCCCCGACGCGAGGGCCTGGCACGCGAGCATCGCGGCGCCGTAAGACTTTTTGCGCTGGTTGTCGAGGCTGGAGAAGTCGGCGACGCCGAAGTGCGAGAGCAATCCAGCCAAGAGATCGGGGTTGCCCTCAAGATCGAAGCTCGACCACAGCGTGCCGCTCGACAAGATGGCCGCGGAGGTGCGTGACGCCTCGAAGGTTGTGACTTTCTTGGCGCCGTCGGCCCGAAGCTCCCCGCAGGTCACGCGGTCCAGGTAGGCCTCGACCGCCTCCGCCGCGCCAGGCGCGAGGAGCGTCTCCGGCCGGAGCGCATTGACGAGGTCTTCCATGTCCTCGAAGTCCGAGATGGAGACGCCCGAGATCGAGGCGTCGAGCCCCTCGTTGTAGGTCTCCATCCCGATGACCAGGTTGGGGATGGCAGGCGACATCCTAGATTCATGGGCGAGCCCTTCGTAGGCGACACGCGTGCCGAGGGACGAGCCGTTTGCGGACAGCCCGCGCGGGAACTTCCCGGTCAAAAAGTAGCGCTTGCCGACGGCGTGGGTGAGGGTGCCCATGTCCACGCCGCGGACGAGGCACAAATCCGAGGCCATGGCGCGCAACGACGCAGGGATGGACGGACCCAAGGTCATCGGACCGTCCGTAAAGACGCCGGTGCCGTTGGTGTTGGCCAACGCGTCGAGGATCAGCGGATCTCCATTCGCCGCCAGATCGTAGGCGGGATAGATCTTCCCGTCAGGGTCGGCGAAGTCGAGATTGGAGCGGGGATCCAGGGTCAGCAGGGTGTCCCAACCACCGCTGAAGGTGACCTGAACCACCAGCGGCGGCTTGTCGCCCGCGGCCATGGTCTGGCGGAGCGAGAGACCGCCGAGCGAAAGCACACCCGCGGCGGCGCCGAGGCCACCGAGGAGATTTCTACGTGAGATGTGATGCGGCATGGGGGCTCCTAGTAGACGTGAAACTCCGGGGATTTCATCATGGCGATGCAGACGACCCGCCAGCCCTCCAGGACTGGAGTCTTGGCGACCTGGTCGCCGTTGGTGACGGCCTCGTCGTGCGCGGTGAAAAAGAGATGTTCGAGGGCATCGATGGTCGGATCCTCGCCAGCGCGAGCACGCTCGCCGAAGAACCGCAGATGCAGGTAGCGCAGATTGGCCTCGATATCTGCCGGTTCGACGCTCTCCAGCGTCGTGTCGCGCAAGAGCACGCGCGCGTCCGTGTCGACCCGTTTTCGGTCAGCCTCGGCCATATTCGTGCAGACCTGGCGCGCCATGTCGTCCATGAGCTTGACGTACAAGGCGTTGGGGATGGCGGCTTCCTCGACACGCTCGATATAGTTGGGGTCTCCGAGCGCCGGGCCGAGCTGGTTGTCCGCGAACATCTGCGTCCCGGTGGGGTTGGTACCCGCGTTGGTGCGCCAAGTGATCGGGAAGCCGTCCTCGTCTGGTCCGGCGAGCACGGGGATCGAGGCCCGCAGCTGGGCGACGGTCATGCGCTTGCCCACCCGCGACTTGGTGGGAGGAGGCGTCGGCGTGATGCTCGGTCCCTCCTCGGTCTCTTCGGTCGCGCCGTCGTCGCCGGTGGTGGTTGTGGAGTCCGATGCGACCCCCTCGTCCTCTGCGCCGGTGGTCGTGGTGCCGCAGCCCGCGAGGAGCAAAGCGAGCGCGAGGGAACAAAGGGACGTGGCGTGGCGTGAATCTACGAATCTCATCGGGACCTCCTGTACTCGTCGAGAGAGACGATCGCACGCACGATGCCGCGGAAGTCGTCATCGTCGCGAAGCAACTGGCTGAGTGCATCGATTTGGGCCGTCTCCACGTTGGGATCTAGCGGGTCAAGGATCGGGGGGCGACCCATGAAGTGTGTCCAGAGATGGATCACCATGCTCCGCGCGAAGGTGCCGCTGGAGATCACCGGTTCGGTGAGCCCAGGGAGACCCGCCTCGATATGCGCCTTGATGGCGGCGTGGGTCGGCGTCTCGTCATCGGCGTACTGCAGCCTCCGTAGCCACCCCGGCTTGGCGCCGTCTTCTTGGGTCTCATAGAAGCGGCGGCAGGCGATGTTGTTGGAGCCGATGCAGTCCTCGTCATACTCGGGGAGATTATCGATGAGTCCCGAGCCGGCGAGCGCGATCTGGGAGAAAGAGGCGGCCAAGGGTTCGAGGACCTGATGGCATTGTCTGCAGGTGCAGCGCTCCGTGATGTCGGGATCTCCGGGGTCGCAGTCGCTTCCATCCTCGATGGAGGGCGGCTGAAAATACTGGCCTTCGAAGATGATCCGGAAGCGATTGGCGCGGGCCCGGTTGGTCGCGAAACGCAGCGAATAGGCGTTCTCCGTGAGGACCCCGGAGTGCTGCGGGCCCCGTTGCTCCACCACCCAGGTGGTGTCGGTCGCGATGGGCTCGCTGGCCAAGGGGGCGTCTCCTTCGGACCAGTCGGCATAGGTCTTGGTGAGGTTGGCCATGGGCGCCAGGTGTTTCTTCCAAAATTGCAGCGTGCCGTTGGTGTACCCGGTGGTGCTCGTGATCATGGAGGTGTACGGCGCTCCCCCAACGGTCACTTGGTCCACGTTGAGCAGCAGCTGCTCTTGCATCGCTGTGAGGATCGTGTCTTCCGAGCTTCCGGTGTAGCACCACCGAAGATCAGGGCCGCATCCGCACTCGGCGGAGGCGTTCGCGCCGCGGTAGTCACAGGCGACGACGCTGGTGCCGTTGAGACCCTGTGCTGCCGTTTGGGCCTCGGCCGCGCACACCTTCACTGTGCCTTGGGCCGCCGTGTGCCAGTAGGGGACCAGCTCAACCCACCCTTCCAAGCAGGCGTTGCCCACCGGTTCACACTCCGGAAATTCCCCGAGCACGTAGTCCTTGTCGATGTCCGTTTGAGGTTTGTCTTGGCAGACAGTGTCTTCGACGCGGTATTTTTTTCGTCGTCCAGAGCTCGCGGACTTCCACACTTGGTCACCGCCGGCCAAGGTCGCGGTGTTGAGCTTGACGTTCCCGCTGTTCAGCGCGACGTTGTCCACGTTCCCCCAGAACAGATCCATGTGGAAACGGCGGGCCCATTGGCGGAAGTCCTCCGTTTGCATGAGCGCCTCTACAGTGGCTTCGGGTACCTCTGCTTGATCTGCGAGCGCTTCGTACTCTTCGATGCTTGGGGCGCGCATGTTGAGGTCCAGAGACAAGCGCCGCAGCAGCACCTCGGGCTCCACCGGATCGTAAAGGTGGCAGGTGCTCGCGTCGGCGGGCGCGGAGGGATCGTGATCGGCGAGGGCTGTGGACACCCCGAGCCCCGCGGCGAAGCAAGGTACGCTCAGGGCGACGAGGCGCCATGAGGCGCGCGTGACGTGCGGGGGGGGCTGTGGTCGGTTCATGGCAAGGTTCCAGTGGAGATCCAGCGGTCAATGGTGGCGATTTCCGTCGGTTCGAGGACGAATCCAGTGCCGGGAGGCGGCATGCTCCCGTCTTTTGTGCGCGCGCCCAAAGCTTGTGCGCGCTCGACGGCCTGATCGTAGTTGGACCAGTCGATGAGGACGGCGCCGGAGGCGTCGTTTTGGTGACAGACGTTGCACACGTCGCCCAAAATCGGGGCGACGGAGGAGGCGAAGGAGACGGGCTCGCCGGTGTAAAAGGCTGTGAGCTCGCCGTCTCGGAGCACCCAGAGGTGCCCGTAGCCGTCGGCGTCAATCTTTGTCGGGGCGGTCTCGAACGTGAGCAGCTCTTCGATTCTCGCGTCCTCGTCGTCGAGGATCACCACCGAACTCCCGACGAGGGCGTAGACGCCTCCCCCAGGGCGCGCCACGAGCTGATCGATGCGGCCGGTCACATCGCTGGCGCTGGCGCTCGCGCCCAAGGTGTAATGGCGCAGATCCCCTTCGAGGGTTCGCACCAGGACGCCGCGCGCTCCACCTACGTACAGGCGCGCGCTCTCATCCCGTGCGCCGTGCTGGACGGTCCCCATTGGAGTCTCGAGGTCCCGCGTGCCCCCGCCTTCGAAGGTGAGCTCCACGAGATGGTCACCTTGGGCGAGGAGGGCGACCCCCTCCGATTCTACGGCCATGGTGAATCCAGCGTCCGGGTCGAATTGGGGGATCGTCCATTGATGGACCATGCCTTCGGTGAGGCGGTAGTCGCCCGAGTTCGACAAGATCCACAACGCGAGGGTGCCGTCCGTCGAGCGCGAACCTCCAAACAGTGAAGGCTCCTCAAGTCCCGCGACAAAATCCGAGAGCGGGTGGTAGACGAGGCG
>CALKDV010000248.1 GCA_938084085.1 uncultured Nannocystaceae bacterium | reverse complement strand
CATCCCGGCGTGCAGACGCAGCGCCACGTCGATGTTCTCCTCCACCAGGTCCACGATCCGATTGGTGAGCTCCAGCTCCGTCGTGACCCGAGGGTGGGCGATGCCAAAGCTCGTCACACACGCCAAAAATGCCCTGCTTTGACCGAAGCTTGAGGTGGTGGTGATGCGGAGCGTCCCTACGGGATCTGTCTGGGCATCCGCGATCATCTCCACCGCCGCGTCGAGATCCTTGAGCGCCGGGCGCGTGCGCGTGTGCAAGACCCGGCCGTGTTCGGTCAACGAGATCTTGCGAGGGCCTCGTCGCAGTAGCTCGTGACCGAGCGCGTCCTCGAGCCGGCGCACTCGCCGACTCACTGTGGACTTGGGGACCCCGAGCTGCTTCGCCGCGGCGCTGATCGTTCCGGTTTCGGCGACCAACGAGAATGTCTGTAGGTCCGCCAGGTTCATGGCCAGAACCTACCTCCGGGCGTTGCTTTTTTGCAACCTTGAATAATAAAAATACATACTTGTTTCATTTTTGCTTCCCTATATGATGCGAAAGGAGCTCTCGTCGGAGCTCCAACGTAAGGAGAACCAGCCCCATGTCACTCCCACTGATCGCCTCCAACAAGCCCACAGTCCTCGAACTCGACGCCGGCACCCACTACTGGTGCGCGTGCGGTCGCTCCTCCAACCAGCCGTTTTGCGACGGCTCCCACGCCGGCACGGAATTCGAACCCATGGCCTTCACCCTCGAGGCCACAAAGCGCGTGGCGCTCTGCAACTGCAAGCGCACCGGCAACCCGCCCTTTTGCGACGGCAGCCACAAGCACGTGAACGCGGGAACCGACCAATGAACGTCGCCCTCTGGATCGTGCAGTCCCTGCTCGCCGCCGCCTTCGGCATGGCGGGCGCCATGAAACTCGCCATCCCTTACGAAGCGCTGGTCGAGCAGATGTCCTGGGCCGCCCACGTGCCCGCTGCCGGCGTGAAGTTCATCGGGCTCGTGGAGGTGCTGGGCGCGCTGGGGCTCGTGTTGCCCTCGGCCCTGCGCATCAAGCCCGGGCTCACGCCGCTGGCTGCCGCGGGCCTGGTGTGCACCATGGTCGCTGCCGCCGGGCTGCACATCTCCATCGGAGAGGCCTCCATGATCGCCCCGAATCTCGTGCTCGGCAGCCTCGCCGCCCTGGTGGCCTGGGGTCGACATCGGCGCGTCCCCATCCAGGCGAGGTGACCTCGGTCCTCCTCGCCTGGGCACGCCGCCACCGCTACTCAGACCGCGCGCTGAGTTCCAGCAGCGCGGAGCGAGCGTCGAGCATTCGCTTGTAGTCATCTTCGGCGTTGGCCCACAGCTTGAGCAGACGCGTGTAGGTCTTGCGCGCCTCGCGGGGCTTTTTGGCACCGTCGTAGGCTCTCGCGAGCAGCTCGTAGATGTCCGCGTCGCCAGGGTCGCGCGCCGCGGCGGCGCGCCCCACCTCCACGGCCTCCTTGAAGCGCTTGAGTTCCATGAGACAGAGCATGCGCTCTTCCACGTAGGACCATCGCCTGACCGTCGAGGGCTTCTCCTCCACGAGCGCATCGAGCTTCTCGAGCGCCGACTCGCATTTTCCACGGAACCGATCGACCCGCGCCCGCGAGAGGATGTTGTTGCGGCTGGCGATTGCCGCAGAGACCGACTCGGACGCGACCTGATCTTGGTGGTCGAGCGACGCCTCCAATCCATCTGCGTCTTCGTTGTAGGTCGCCCATTCTTGTTGGGCACCGGCCGCTAACGGCGCAAGCATCTCTATCTTGAGCGCGCTCAACTCGTCGACGATGGCCTTGGCCTCGGCCGCCTCTCCAGCTTCAAGAAGCGTTGACACGAGCATGCTCTTTTGAAACACCATCATCAACGGGACACTATTTTTTCCCTTTGCCGCCAGCAGTTCACGCGCGATCTTAAGGCGGTATTTGGGCTGCCCCATACGGTACGCAAGACGGCTGCGCCTCCCTTGGATGAAGTCCTCCAGGCCCTCCTCCTCCAGCTGCTCCAAACGGTCGAGCTCCTGGGCCGCATCCTCAAACCGACCCTCCGTCATATCTAACCCAACGATCAGCAACGCATGCTGGGTGACCTCGGGCTCCATCGCGATCACGTCCTCGTACACCTGTCGAGCCTCGTCGAATCTGCCGTCCGTTGTCAGGCAACCGGCGAGGGTCTTGTGCGCTTCGACATCCTGGGGCAACTCCGTCACCCACTTCCGGGCGATGGACTCCGCCTCCTCCAACCGGTCGAGGGTTCTCAGGCTCCGCACGAGGCTCTGGAGCGCCTCCCGATTTTTTGGATTGTCCGCCACGATCTCTCGCAGATACGGAAGGGTTTCCTCGTTCGCGTCGTGCAGCAATTTCAACAAGGTCACCTTGCTCCACTTCGCATCGACATTGTCGGGATCGATTTCAAGCTGTCGGTCCACGATGCGCTCCGCGAGCTCGGGTTTATTTTGGCCGAGGAGCACGCTCGCCTGCACTTGCCAGCGACTGGACGGAGGCAGCCGATGAAGCTGCTTGAGCATTCTCCCCAGCATTTTTTGCTGCTGCGCCTTGGCACCCATGCCTTCCTCCAACAAGTAGGCATTCGCGCGCCGTTGAAGGGCATCGACACAGTTGGGATCGATCTCTAACACCTCGTCGAGAAGCTTCGTGGCCCCATCAAGGTCTTCGTCAAAGACCTTGATGGACGATTTGACCAGCAGCTCCAGCACCCTGGGGTCGGCGCTCATGGTCTCGGTGAGGCTCGGGAGCGCCGGTGTCTCGGGGAGCCCAAGCCCTGGCAGCGTCCAGCTCGCGATGAACTCGGAGAGCCTTATCAACGTCATCGGCTCGGTACGGACGGTGAGCGGGGTGTCATGCTGACCCTTGGGGTACAGGCTGACCTCAGCCTGCAGCAGCTGTTTGTCGCCGTCCCCGTCTGCGCGCTGCGCGGTCATGGTGAGCAGGTTCTCGCAGATTTTTTTCTCGGACTTGTCGAGCAAAAAGCTGACGGGGATCACATCACCAGGACCGATGGACTGCGCCTTGAGCTCGTCTTTGAACAACACTGACACCTGCCCTAGCCGCATCCCCCGGCGCATATTCAGCACGCGGATGACCCCGAACTCCAGCGCCGCGGAGATCCAGCGGTCCTCCTCACCGAAGCCATCGCCCAGGGCCGCAGGTGCGACCATGAGGCAGCGCCGCTCGCTCTCGGGCGCGACCTCGGGCAGCGCCTCCAGCATCTCGGCGGAGTCAGGGCCCTCGACTGTCTGGTCCTTCGCTGCAGCACCCTCGCCGTCATCTGTGGGCAGGGCAGTGGCGAGCGCGTCCTCCTCTTCAGCAGCCTCCACTGCATCCGAGCCTTCCAGACCGCCGCTCACCCGCCAGACCACCAGGCCCACCGCGAGCACCGCCACGAACCCGTGGAATAGCAGCTCGGAGCGTTTCCACGGGTCCGGTCCTCGCTTG
>CALKDV010000247.1 GCA_938084085.1 uncultured Nannocystaceae bacterium | reverse complement strand
CGAGGGGCGGCACATACGAGGCGTTGGCGAAAACAAAGCCAAACGCAACAACCGCCGCCATCTCAAGCGGCAGGGATCCGCTGAGGACGCGCAGCCTGATCATCTCTGGAGCGATCGCGGCGAACGCCACTGCGCCCGCGTAGCCCAGGGTGCTGCACGTGAGCACCAAAAGCAGATATCGCCGGGCACTCCAAAACCCCTCAAGCGCGCTCCCACAAAACCATTGAACCCCGAGACACGTCATGAGCGCCCCGCCCCCGACCACGGGGTCGACAAAGGTGGTCGTGAACAGCTGCCAGAGATGCTGGCCTTGGAGCACCGACGCGAGCTCTAGCTCCAGCACCCTCGCCACCGGGCGATCACCAAGCAACATGCTCACGGCGAAGACCGCCACGAAGATCAAAAAGGCGCCGCGTCGAAACCTGGGGAGCACGAGACGGAGTGTAGCAGCGACCCGAGCCGAGGGCTCGTCTCCGCCGGAGGAAACCAGCGGCCCGCGGGAGGTCCACGGCGGCCGCTTCACCTCACCGGGCGCTCGAACGACCTCAAATGACCGCGCCGGCCACGGGGAGTAACTCGTCGCGGCAGCACAACAAACCTCCATTGCGCCGGGCGCTCGAATTGCCGCATCCCTCCGCCTTGCCCCGAGAGATCTTGGTCTTGCTCTTCCACACCCCGTGGCGACATTTCCCAAAGGTACAACCGTCGCCACAACACACGGACTCCGCGCCGATGCCCTCTGCGAAACAGTCAAACACGGTGTCTTTGGTCGGGAGTGGAGGACAGACCTTGGGCTCTTGAAGGTGAGACATGGCGGCGACAAACTTCCCCGGCCCCGCCTCGGAATTACACTCTTCGCCCGTCACTCGCGTCGCGAGATCTTCATTCGAACCGCCGACGCCGCACAGGTGCCAACCCTCCGCGCAGACATCTCCAGGACTGTCGCACTTGGTCTTGTTGTCGTCACCACACGCCTTCGCGGTTACTGGGGCGCGAAGGCTTTTCTTCCCTTCCCACCGCGCGAGACAACCGGCGACATTCGGAAACCGCTCCAGGTTGGCGAATCCCTCCCGTTGGCCGTCGGCGCAGCCCACGTCCTCCGGCTTGCCTTTTTTGCCTTGTCGAAAGCTGACGTCATCAAGCGCCGTGGGTTGATCGAGGCTGAATTCCAGCGCCTCCTTCTCACTGAGCTTTCGCGGCTGCGCCTCCGGTGGAATACACGCCGTCAACAGTCCGCACAGGCTGAGACCTGCGAGCGAGAGGAGGCGAACGTTGCGTGGATCAAGAATCGTCTTCAGGCAAGTCATGTGCTTCTCCATGTCGGTCGACAGGGACGAGCTCTGCGGACTCCTCGAAGTCGCCTCGCCCCGCTGGATTGAGAATATACGCTACGACCACACTCGTGAAAAACAAGAACACCATCGGGACCGCCATCATCAGCTGCGTGACGGGCTCTGGAGGCGTGAGGAACGCGGCCATCACGAAGATCAGCAGCACCGCCACCCGCCAATAACGAAGCAGAGTGCGGTGACTTAGGATCTCCAGTTTGGCCAGCACCGCGATGAGCAGGGGGAGTTCAAACACCACCGCGAACGCGAGCAAGATCCTGGTCGTGCCCTTGACGTACTCAGAAAGCTCCAGCTGATACATCAACTGCCCCGAAGGGTTGAGCTCCCGCTCCGTCAAAAACGTCTTTAGAAACCCTGATTCGGTGTAGGCCAGCAGCCATTCCAGCGCGAACGGCAAGACGAACTCGTAGGCGAACCAGGCCCCCACAAAAAACATCAAGACAGAGAAAAAGACGAACGGGACCACAAAGCGCTTCTCGCTGCGATACAAGCCGGGAGAGATGAACCTCCACAGTTGGTAAAAAATGACGGGTCCCGCGAGGAAAATTCCGGCGGTGAGTCCAATTCGCACGTCCGTCATCAACGCGCCTTGAATCTCCAGCACCTGCAGGTTGGGGCGCCCCGGGAGCTGGGCGGCCCTCCACGCCTCGTTGAGCGGAATTTTCAGGAAGCGCAAGAGGTCGCTGACGAAGATGAAGCTCACCACGAACCCAACTGTCACACCGAGGCTCGCGCGAACCAAGCATCGCCGAAGCTCGCCGAGATGATCAAAAAAGGACATCGGGACGTCGTCCTCGGGTCCTCGCTCATCACCCAACTCCTCGTCCGTGTCCGTCGGCGCTACTTCCGTCGTCATCTCTCGGCCTTTGTTTCGGGGTTCGCTGTGGGGGGGCTGCCACTCGCGGGCAACGTCGACATCCCGCCAGCAGGTCCACGAGCTAAGGAGTCATCACGCCGCCCGCGGTCGTCATGCTGCCCTTCCTCGGTGGCCGAATCGACGCTCGCGGGCTCCTCGACTCCTGCTGGCTCTTGGGCCGTGGAGTCCCTTGGCTCTCCTTGGGGTACGCGCCCGGCAGGGGCGCGCAAACGGGGCGCCCGCTTGGCCGCGGTGATCTGGACACGCCGCGGAGGTGGTTGTGACGTGGCACCCCCTCCGGCGCCAGCGTCCTGGACCCCCGAGGACGATTCCACCGGGGACGAGCCCGCCCCGTCGTCGTCCGCACGCCCCGTTGACTCTGGGTCGCTCGAGCCACCAACCGCCGACGACTGCTCCGGCTCAATCGCGACGGCGGTCTCACTTGGGGGTTCGGGCGCCTCAGCCTGGTTCAAGGCGTCATCCTCATGGTCCAATTCTCCCTCCGACTCAAGAGAGAGATCCTCATCGATGTCCTTCGCCGCGCGATGAAACTCATCTTGCATCCGGCTTCGGGTCTTCTCAATCTCGTATCGCGCGTCGTGATACACGGAGCGAATTTCTCGAATTGGTGCCCGCAGCTCGTCGTCCATCATGACCGCAGATCGAAAATCATCGGCGGTCTTGCGCAGCTGCCCATACAGCTGGGCGGCTGTCCTCGCGATCTTGGGAAGCTCCCGCGGTGGGAAGAGGAGGACGATGAGGATCACGACGACCATCACCTCCATGAATCCGAGTCCGAACACGCGAGGAAGATAGCAGGGCCCCCACCATGGGGCGAGAGATGGTCTGCGCGGACGTTCGCGGCGGAATGCCGCGGGATTCGCGGGATTTGGTCCGTGGACGCAGCGGCCAGGCCGGGTCTACGTGCTCAAGATCCGCCGAACCTGCTCGAGGATCTGCTTGGACGCTCCTGCCTGGTCGGCGACGGTCGCGCTGAGATCGTGGCCTTTTTTCGTCTGCTCTCGCTGAGCGTGATTAAGCTCCGTGACCATCTCGCTGATCGCCTCGATGGCCCGCGTAATCTGACGACTCCCGCGGGTCTGTTCTTGGGTTGAACGCTCCACGTGGCGCGTAATTGCCTTCATCTTCTCCGCAGACCGCATGATCTGTTCGGCGCCCCTCGCCTGCTCCGAGGTTGAGGTTGCCACCTGTTGCACGGTGGTCGCGACCACACTGATCGCGTCGGTCACCTGCTTGCTCCCCTTGGTCTGCTCCACCGTCGCCCGCGCGATGTCTCGAACCATTTGGGTTGAGCGGCGAGCGGAGTCCGAGATGCGCTTGAGGGCGTCCTCTGCTTGATGGCTGACCCGCACGCCCTCATCGACCGAACGACCCGAGCGCTCCACGGCCTCGACCGCGTTGCGGCTCTCTTGTTGGACAGACTTGATGATCTCGCCGATCTCCTTGGTGGACGAGGCCGAGCGTTCCGCGAGGTCCTTGATCTCTTCCGCCACGACCGCGAAGCCTTTCCCGTGCTCCCCCGCCTGCGCGGCGATGATCGCTGCGTTCAAGGCGAGCAGATTCGTCTGCTCAGCGACGTCATCAATCACCGAGAGAATCTTCCCGATCTCGTGGATCCGCTCCCCGAGACGACCGATAACCCCCACCGCACCCGCAGAGTAGGTCTTGATCAAATTGATCACCTCGATGGTTTGATTGAGCGCGTCGACGCCTCCCTCCGCGGCCCACAC
>CALKDV010000246.1 GCA_938084085.1 uncultured Nannocystaceae bacterium | reverse complement strand
ATATCTTGCGCCACGGATTGAGGGTCGCCCCGACGTCGACGTCCCCGATTCGTTGGCGACTGTCGTGATTCGCGCTCCACCCGTTGGCGACATCCGGCGGCTGCTCGATTTGGAGCCCCACCGCAGGGGGGAGTGATCGTGTCTCCCATGCCTCCTCCGGCTCCATGTACGCGAGGTCATCGTCTCGCGACCCGTGGTGGAGCCCGATGCGTTCTCCATGCCGGCTCGCTGCCCCGCGCAATATCTCCGGCATTTCGATGTCGAACATGGTCCCAGACCTGAGGTTCACCACGCTCACCGTGCGGACATCGGGATGGACGACCCCCGCCTCGAACACCACCGGATCGTCCTCCTCGATCGTGGGGAATTCGCCGTCGCCTGCGGCCCGCGTCGTCACAGCGTCGTCGTGCGCCGGCATGTAGTAGGTCACAGGCACGATGATGGGCTCGCACTCGAGTCGATCGCCAATGTCCCCGCCCGCGGCGCGAACCATCTCCTCGAGCGCCTCGCGGAGCCGCTCAAGGTCATCCACCACGACGTTCGTCAAGTAGCCATCGCCCACGGAGCTCAAGCTCACGACGACCAGGTTCTCGGGGCCTCCGGAACAGTGCACCTCGCCCGGCGACAGCTTCTCACTGCTCATCTTCTGCAGGCCGCACGCACTGGATGCACAACACAACGCGCCACCGAGGAATATCGCCCCGCTCATCCTCGCGAGGGTCTTGGTGTCTATCCTAGATTTAAACGAGCGCGCCACGTCAGTAATGACCGTACGGTGGCACCCAACGAGCTACCATAGGGCAAACCCTGCTGACGCCGAGCGCCCCCTGGCGCGCAACTTAAGTTGCCACTTCTTTGGGGCCAGCGACAAGCTCGACGCAAGAGGCAGACCCCCGCCAACGCGGTTGAGCGGGCGCTGCAGACCACTCCAGCGATTCACGACACCTCCCTACACACGGCGTGGCGCCTGCGTTCAATCATCGATGTACGCGCACACAAGAGCAGGTTCTGCGGCGTGTCGCTGGACAAAATACGACCCAGGCACGCGCGCTCGCGCGACCTCTCAAGACCGCGAGATGCTCATCCCCCCCTGCCGGGCGCGTCCGGGCGTCACGCGAGGCACCCCGGGCAGCGACCACCCCCCCCGGCGCGGGTCGAGTCCGACAATCTTGATTGCCCTCGCCGCCGTATCGATGACGCTCTCTCGCATGGCCTCCATCTGCACCGCAAAGCTCCGGCACCTCGATTTTGGTGGCTTCCTGTTCTTCGCCGCCTCCTTCACGGGCTGCTCGGGCACCACCTGCGACACCTGCGCCGATTGCATCGATGCCGCGCGGAGCGCGAAAGGTACGTTGCTCGGCGACGGTGACGGTCACCGTCACGGTCACCGTCACCGTCACGGTCACCTTCGAGGTCGAGAACCAGGGCGTCTCGGCGTGGTCGATCGACGCCGCCATCAACCCGGACCTCACCCTCACGCGAGGACAGACGTACTCCTTCACGATCAACGCCCCAGGGCACCCGTTTTGGATCAAAACGGTGCAAGGTAACACCGCCGCCAACGCCTACAATGAGGGGATCACCGGGAATGGGACCGAGTCGGGACTCCTCACGTTCGCCGTGCCCGCCAGCTCCCCTGCTCAGCGATAGTACAACTGCGAGTTTCACTCGGTGATGACCGCCGTGATCAACGTCATCACTGAGCGACCAGGGTGCCTCGTCCTCGCATGTCCCCGCCGAGGAGCGAGGCGCGGCCTCTTCGCCCGTAACTTGCAACCGCGATCCTCGTGGCGGATAGTGACGGTCGTGCATCGCAACGCCACACTCTCGTTGGACGGCTTCCGCGCGAGCCTCCTCGCGGGCCTCCTCGCGGCCGGCTCCTCGCTCTCGTGCACCATCGCGGAGCCCGAGCATTGCGCGAATCTGGCTGGGGATCGGACCTGCGAAGCGAGATACGGGGCTGAGTTTCAATGCTCTCAATGCTCTCTCGCGCGCGATGGCTGCACCGTCGCATCCGTTTCAACCTCGTGCTCTCCCACAGAGGGGCTCCAAGACCACTGCGCGTACCAACTTGCGCCGGACGATTTTTGCGCCGCGTCGACGCAAAATGCCGCCCCCTACTGCTCCGTATGTGTCCCCCTCGACGCGGACGCCGGATGTGTCGCAGCCGCTCCCTCGGACGATTGCGATCTCGGCGGAGATGACGGCACCGGCACCGGCACCGGTACCGGCACCGACACCGACACTGGCACCGACACCAGCGACGAGAGCACCACGGGGAGCGCCCCTGAATGTACGGAGGCCGACGCGGAGGTCAGCGCCGCCTGCCAAGCGCTCGACTCCGCCGCGCCCTTTTGCGACGCGTCGGGTCAGTGCGTCGCGTGCGACGGGACCCTCGACGCAAACGGGGCGTGCGCCAATCTCGACCCGAGCACCCCAATTTGTGACGGTGGCCTCTGCGTACAGTGTGTCACCACCGCCGATTGCTCGGGCGATACGCCGATCTGCGAGGCCAACAGCTGCCGCGCGTGTGTCGGCCACGCAGAGTGTCCCTCCGAGGCCTGCAGACTCGCGAGCGGCGCGTGCTTCGGGAGTGACGAGGTGCGATGGGTGGACGGGGGCAAGCCCCCAACCGAGTGTCTCAACGCCGACGGGCTGACAGAGACGACCGCGCTGTGCACCCTCGGCGACGCGAAGGCGAGCCTCTCGACCACGGGCGCCATCTTCGTCCTCTCACAGGCGGGGGTGTACGAAGAGCAGGTCACCCTGCTCCCCGGAGAAGAGTTCGCGTTCCTCGGTCGCGGCGCCACCCCGCCCGTGGTGAACGCACCCGGCACGTTATCCGCCACCGCCACCGTATCGAGCGCCACTGCGTATTTCGCAGGTATCGAGATGAGCGGTAACACCTTGCGCTCCGCCATCGCCTGCGACGACCTCAGCAGCACCGGCGCGAGCACAATCTATGTGACCGACGCAAGCGTGCTGCGCCTCAACGCGCGCTACGGTGTCGAAGCCGACGGATGCGCCGTGCATGTCGAGGACACCCGCGTGGTCGACAATGACCTCGGTGGCCTCAGCGTCGCGGAAGGACAGCTGTGGATGGAGAACGCGAGTCTCGCGTTCAACGGCGTCTTCGGTCCGATGAACGCGTCTGGCGCCCTGCGCTTGGCGAACGTGAGCGTTGAGCAGTTCGCCTACAACTCGCTCGTCTACAACCAGGCCGTGGACCCAACAACCTACGGCACGTTGACCTGCGAAGGCTCCGTCACCGGAGAGCTTCGCAACAGCATTTTGTCGGGCCGAACCGTCGAGTCGATCTCCCCACTTTGCCCCTCCCAAGTTTCGATCACCCACTCGGTGGTCGACAGCGCCGCGCTCCTCGGCGGCACCAACGTCGACGCGGGACCGGTCGACAACAATCGCTTCGTCGATGTGCAAGGTGGCGACCTTCATCTGTCCGCAACCGTACCCTTGTCTTGGACCACGGCCGCGTTGTTTGAAATCGGAGACCCTCCCCTCGATATTGACGGGGAGTCCAGAGACGCTGCGATGACCGCCGTCGGTGTCGACGAACCGAACTGAGCGGCGCGGCCCTTGCTGGCACGGCTTTCGACGCGTCCTCGCCAAGACGCGAATGAGTCCGCCCCATGGAGTTCGCGCGTGTGACGCGAGATTCCGCCTCGAAGGGGAGAGGTAAAATACTCGCTTTTCCGTGACGCTCGCGAACATCGTTTCTTTTCACCTCCACTCGCGTCAAGGAGGTCGACGACTTCGCGCCTCGGCGTCGACATTTTCTTCGACTTGTTTCTGTCTGCCGACGCGGCGTTGCAATGGACGCTGCGCGCGGTGCTCACCGCCATCGTGCTCTACCTTGGCTACGCCCTGTGGACCCTGCACGTCGCCACCCCGTGACTCACCGAAGCACGGTGGCGCCGCGTCAGCGTCTCACGGAGTTCGTCGCTTCTACGCCAAGCTGCTGATCGATCCAGAGCAGGCGCTGCGCACACTGACGGCTGTCGGGTACGTGCTCAACGCACCGGACGAGGTAGTGACGCGCCTGGGGATACCGCCCAAGCTCGCTCAACACCTTGGCCGCGTTGTAGTTGCGACCCTCGGAGGTCGGGTCGTCGTCCGCGATTTTCATAAAGTGAGGCGCCGCTCTCTCAAGCTCCCCGGCCTCGTAGAACGTGCGGCCCAGGCGTTGACGCCCGTAGGGGTTGTCCGGCGCGCGCTCCACCACCCGCGTCCACAGCGTGACCGAGTTGCGCCACGCCAGGTGCTCATGCATCCCTACCCCCGCCCAGGCGAAGACGAGCCCCCCGAGGATAAATGGCAACAGCCTGGAGGTCGTCACATATTTCACCAACGTTTCTACCAAGATCCACGACCAGAGCGGCGCGATCAAAAACACGTATCGATTGGCCATGAACACCGTGCCTCGGACGAGGTGAAGGTGCGGCATCAGCAAGATCAGCGAGAAAAACAGCGGCGCGAATCGCTTGTCGGACACTCGGAACCAGCGCACCAGGAGTGTGACCCACGCGAGCATCACCCCGACGCCGAGCCCAACGTAGATCCGATGGATCGCACCGAACGGGAGCGGGTCGTAGACTGGCGAGAGGTTCGCAGGCCACACGTATTTCGAGACGTAAAGTCCCGGGAGCTGAAGCTGGTCGCTCACGCTCAGTCGGAATCGATCGCCGTGCTCCAGCAAATCTGCACGAAGCACAACTGGACCGCGTGAGATAAGCGGCACAACGCAGGCGCTGAGGACCGTGAGCGCGACGAATGTGAGGACAAATCGTCTCGTCTTTAAACGCTCAAGCCCTCCCCGCGGGGGGACGAACATGAGTCCAACGAAGAGCGCCGGCATGACCACGAGGTGCCCCTTCGCCATGATCGCGAGCGCTGTACATGTGAACCCCGCGACGCCCCACCGAAACGGTCGCTCCGCCGTTATCATGCGAAGAAGACACCCGAGCGCGGTGACTCCAAAGATACACGCCAGAAGATCTTTGCGTCCCGTGACCCACGCGATGGTCTCGACCTGCATGGGGTGTACAAAGCCGAGCGCGGTGGCCCACAACGCCACCGCAGGTGTCGCGCCGAGCCGCTCCAGCAGCCGGACCATGACAACCACGCAGATCGCCAACAGCGCCAAGTTGTGGAGATGGCTCCAAAACGGCGACTGGCCATGCACCAGATAGTCGAGCCAGTGACTCAGATCCCTCAAGGGTCTCCAGTTCGGTCGGTCGGGGGAGAAGATCGCCCACACGTTGGAGGCCTCGCCGCTACGAATCAGCGGATTCTCTACGAACAGCGCTCGGTCGTCATAGTCGAGAAAATCGTTGGAGAGGCTCGTGACGTGCGCCAAGAACACCGCGAGCACCACAGCCGGGAGGCCCCACCACGGCGCGTCGCCTTTCCTACGATGCTCCGGATTGTCTGACGCTCGCACGCTTTCTTCGCGGGGAGCCACGCTCCCCCCAGTCCTCCAGCGACGCTAGCGGATCGTCGCCTCCGACGTCAAGAATGGACGCGCACGCCGTTGAAGGAGCACGAGCCCCTCCGCCCGAGTCAGGGCGGCCGCCCCATGCAGAGACCTGCGGCGGCCCTCTCCATGACGGCATGACGGCCT
>CALKDV010000245.1 GCA_938084085.1 uncultured Nannocystaceae bacterium | reverse complement strand
TGAAATGAGCCCCCCATGATGCACCTCCACCCTTCCCTGCCCTGCACCGCCACCCACCGGCGCCGCGACCTCGTCCGCCCCGGGCTGCGCCGTGTGGTGCTCGCCGTGGCCGTCGTCTTCGCGCTGCCCGGCTGCGCCAAGCGAGCCACCTTCACCACGGGCGCGGCGGACGATGCGCCCAACGCCGGGGACACCGGCGACATCGACGAGCCCGACGAGACCCCCACCGAGACCACCGGCGACGGCGACGGCGACGATCCGTGCGACACATTTCTCGGGTGTCTAGACATCGACGTTTGTGACTTGGGGTGCGACCCTTGGGCTCAAGACTGCTTGGACGGGGAAAAGTGCACGCCAATCGCGAGCACCCCGGGCAGCGGCGCCTGGGACGCGCACGGTTGCGTACCCGTGGGCACCGCGCCACCCGGATCCGCCTGCACCATGGTCGACGGCATCGACGGCGCCGACACCTGCGACGCCACGGGCATGTGCCTCGACCTCGATCCCGACACCGGCGAGGGCACCTGCACGGAATTTTGCGTGGGCTCCCCTGACAACAACAGCTGCCCCCAGACGGGCAACGAGTGCTTTCTGCTCAACAACGGAATCCTCAATATCTGCCCCTCCACCTGTGATCCTCTGCTCGCCGGACAGTGCCCTCCGGGCCAGACCTGCACCGCTGGCTTCGAAGGTGGCAATCTCAACGGCTTCATCTGCTTCGCCCCGGCCGCGGAGGGCATCACCGGTGAAGCGTGTGAGTGCGCCAACTGCTGCGCCGACGGGCATCTGTGCACCAGCGCCTACGCCTACGGCATCGACTGCGCCTTCGATCTGTGCTGCACCGAATACTGCGACCTCAACGACGGCGTCTTCACCTGCGTCGGTCAAGACCAGCAGTGCATCCCCTTGTTCGACGCCAGCGACCCCAACTACGCCGACGTGGGGGCCTGCCAGATCCCCATCTAACGTCGTATTTTTTCCCGCCAATCCCGCGTCGTACACTGGGAACCCGTTCCACCCCACCCCCGACCCGCCATGATCATCCGCCCACCCCACCTCCGCGCCGCCCTCGTCGCGCTGACCCTGCTCGCGCCCCTGGGCTGCACCAAGCGCGGAGCCCTCACGGGTACGGACGACGCGGGTGATACGAACACCGACGGCACCACCAGCGAGGGCGAGGCCACCTCGGCCACCTCGAGCGACGCCACCACCACTGCGGGCGACGACGGCGACGACACCGACATGGACGACGGCGGCGACAGCACCGGCGACGACTGCGGCTCGTTTTTGGGATGCACGGACGTGCCGGAGGTCGACACTCCAATCTGCAGCCCCTGGACCCAGAACTGCGCGAACATCTACGGCGCGGAGGGAAACAAATGCACGTTCGTGATGAACGAGATTTTCCCCGAGTACGACTACGAGGTGTACGACTGGTGGTCGTGCCGATCCTTCGGCGAGGACACGGTCGGCAGCGCGTGCCAGGGCGGGCTGCCTGGGTCGTTCGGCACAGATAGCTGTGACAACACCGGCGTATGTCTCGGCGCGGTGGAATCGGGAGAGGTCAGCGTATGCACAGAGATCTGCGTGGGCTCGCCCGAAGACAGCGCCTGCCCTCAAAGCGGCGACACCTGCGTGCAGCTCAATCATGGAATCCTCACGATCTGCATCGCCGAGTGCTCACCGTTTGCGGCCAACGAATGCCCCGATGGTTGGTCGTGCGCACCTGCGGTCGAGTTGGACGGTCCACCCACCCAGATGATGTGCTACCCCAGCGGCGCGGCCCCTACGGGTGCACCTTGTGACGGCTACAGCGGAGGTGCCAACGTGTGCGGCCCCGGCCTCATGTGCGCGCCCGGGGAGCTGTACAGCAGCGGCGGTACGACGGGACCGCGCTGCACCCCCTACTGCAGCCTCGCCGATCCCGGCGGCGCCTGCCCCGTGCCCGGCCAGCAATGCCTGCCCCTGTTCGACGCCGTGACCCACCCGCAGTACGCCACGCTGGGCGCCTGCCTCGAGTCGGTCACGGCGAGCGGGAATCCGTGGTTCGACATCGTCTACGGGTTTTGAGGCCCTACGTACAGGCGCGGCGCTCAGCCCCCAACACACCTCGGCGAGGCTTGTCGCCGATCTCACCGCACTCTTCGCACACCGATCCTGCGACCACGGTGGCGCGTCGCGGCGGACCTGCGTTAGCGTCCCGCCGTGCGCATCGCCTTGATCTCTTGCAGCAACCTCCCGGAGTGGGAGGTGGACGACCAACCATTTCGCGCCGCCCTAGCCGCGCGCGGCGTGGAGGTGTGCACGCCCGCCTGGGACGACGCCGACCAGGACTGGGCCGCCTACGACGCCTGCGTGGTGCGGACCACCTGGGACTACTGGGATCGCGGCCCCGAGTTTTTGGCGTGGATCGAGCGGGTGCAACACCTGCCGCGCCTGTTCAACCCGGGCCCGGTGCTGCGGTGGAACCTCGACAAGCGCTACTTGAAACAGCTCGCGCAGGCCGGCGTCCCCATCGCCCCCACCGAGTGGCTGGAGCCGGGACAATCTGTGGACGTGGCCACGCTCATGGATTCGCGCGGGTGGTCGCGCGGATTTTTCAAGCCGGTGTTCGGGGCCTGCGCCGCCGGAACCCTGCGCTTCGATGTGTCGGGAGAGGGGCTCGCCGCCGCCCAGGCCCACATCGAGGGGCACCTCGCCCGCGAGGCCATGATGCTCCAACCCTACCTGCCGCAGGTGGAGACCTTCGGGGAGGTCTCGGCCTTGTTTTTCGACGGGCGACTGTCCCACGGCGTGCGCAAGATCCCCGTGGCCGGCGACTACCGGGTGCAAGACGATTTCGGCGCCTCCGACGAACCCTACGCCTGGGACGGCGACGAGCTCGCGCTGGCCCAGCGCACGGTCGCGGCCGCCGCCACGCTGCTCAAGCTCGACGCCCCCTTGCTCTACGCCCGCGCCGATTTCTTACGCGGCGACGACGGCGGCTTGTTGCTCACAGAGCTTGAGCTGGTGGAGCCGAGCCTGTTTTTCCGCCACGACAAGATCGCCGCCGACCGCCTCGCCGGCGCCCTGCTGGCGCGGCTTACATAAGCGCGCGCGACCCCCCTCGTGAATCGAGGAGCGCCGCGCGCTGTCCCTTCGTGACCTGCGGGTCTAGTTGCCTAGGCCGCTGAAGTCGTCTTGGGCGAACTCGATCCACTCGTCCGCGGGATCGAAGGCGTCCGAGGGATCGGTGTCTCCCGCGGTGACGCTCGCGTCACGCCGGAGCGTCTGATTTTGGGTCTTCACGGTGGACGTGGTCCCCCAGTACGACCCGGGATCGGTGCCGACCTGGCCGAGGCTGTCGGCCACGTCTCCGTTCACCGTGAGCACGATGGCGTCATCCCCGTTCCAGAGGCTGCTGCTTGTGATTTGATCCGCCACAGCGAGCACGGCGCCGGTCGCGTTGTTGTCGGCGAGCACGAACTGCTCCCCTGGCGCGATAACCCCGCTCAGGTTCACCACAGCGCCTGCCGATGTGTTGCCGTTAAAGTAGACGCTCACGGCGGCCCCGAGGGCGTCGAGGTCTGCTGGCGCGTTGCCCACATTGGTGAGCTCGATGGCCTTGTTGTTGCTGCTGCCCTCCACGTACTCCGTGATCAGCAGCGCCGGCGCGTTTTGGACGCAGGCGTCCACGCCCTGCACGTCGAAGGGCCCGGCTGGCATGGTCTGGCGCGTGGAGTTGCTGCCGCCCCAGTTGCTGTCGTCGGAGATGGAGGCCAGCAAGCTCGCCGCGTCCCCCGAGGTGCCGCCGTTGTAGCGGGCGTTGTCGATCTCCGGAATTGACACCGCGGTCACCCCGTCCACGAGCCCCGTGGGGATCGCCGAGGTCGTCGACGAGGTCGCGTCGGATTGCCAGGTGCCCCCGTTGGAGTGCAGCGCGTACAAGAAGTTGGGCGCGCTGTCGTCACCTTGGTACGCGAGGATCTGATCGCCGCTAGTGGAGAAGAACAGCCCAGGGTTGGTCAAGGTGATGACCTCGCCCGCGTCGACCCCCGTGCTCGTGGTCCACGTATACGTGCCCTCGGTGTCCCTAAATTCTCCGATGGCCTTCCAGCCGTTGTCGGTGAACTTGATCTGCGCGCCGGCGCCGATATTGGTGAGCGCCACGAATGCGAACTCGTCCGGGTTGTCGAAGTTGTAGCCGACGATGGCGATGTCCCCGGCGGACAGGTCGGTGGCGCAGGTCGGGGGCGCCACCTCGATGGTCAAGCGCGCGCCGCTCCCACCCTCGGTGGAGATGAACTTCACGAAGCCCTTGGCCTCCTCGTCGGTTTTTTTGATGAGCCACCCGTGGGCAGGCGCGCCGTTGGCAAAGTCCGCCGTGACGTCAAAGCTCACGGGCGTGGTCTGCTTTTTCTCCACGATGGCCGTACCCGAGGCCGCGGCGGCGAAGGCTCCGCCCGCGCTCATGTCCCACGGATCGCTGCAGTCGGCGCTGTTGCCGGGGCCCATGTCATCGCTGCAATTCCAGGTGGCGTCCTCGGTCCACGCGGTGTTCATGGCGTACACCTCAAGCTCCTCGCCGCCCGCCGGGATGTGGTTGGTCATGTCCACATCGAGCTCCAAGGTCGCAGAGACCACATCCCCGCCGGCGATGAGCGCCTCAAGGTCCGCGGTGTCAAAGCCGACGAGGGCTCGATTTGCGCCTGTGCGCTTGACTTGAATGGTGATCTGGTCGCCCGACTGCAAGTCAGCGTTGGCCTCGCGCACATAGGTGTCTTGCGTGGCGACAGCGTCCACCACATAGGTGTCGTCGGTGGCGTTGCGGTCGCTCATGGGACCTGGGTCTTGAACAGTACAGCTCGCCGTGGCCCCAATCAGGCCCGCCAAGCACAGCGGATAGGTGTGTGTCTTCATCGATCGAATCTCCTTGTTGTTAACGTGTCGTCGTGTGTCTCGACTGGCCTACCTTCTCTGCTACCCGTGCGGACTGGGCGACAAATCGGTCACGTTTTTTTCCAACCCGGCCCGCCGTCCTGGTCTTGAGTTTGAGAGTCCTTACCGGGATGAAACCTCTCGATTAATGTGGGGCCGCCAACAAG
>CALKDV010000244.1 GCA_938084085.1 uncultured Nannocystaceae bacterium | reverse complement strand
ACTGTCGGTTCACGACCGCATGGTCGCGGCCGCGTGCGCCGCGACCGGCTCGCTTTCATTGGTGGTCTTCATCGCGCACCTCGGCCTCGCCCAAACCACAATGGTCGCCGCCGTCGTTCCCGGGACGATGCTCATCGTGGGTGCTCCAGTGTGGACCGCCGCCGCCGCCGCCGCCGTCGCGACCCTGGCCACGGCCTTTCTCCTTCCCTCGCCCGCGTTCGCTCCCTTCTCCCTCGCCTCCATCGCCGACATCATCGGGTGGCTGGCGATCCTCGGCTGGACGGCGATTCTCGGCCTGGCCCTGAGCAATACGCGCGCCGTGAAAAAGCGCGTCGAACATTTCGAGGACACGGCCGCGGTCCACGACCAGGGGATCGCCCGCGACACCATGGAGCTTCGCGCGCTCACGCGAATTCTCGCGGATCCATCCCTCGCCCCGGTGGTCCGCGGTCAAGGGTTGACCCATGATCACCTCAACATGGCCACCCGTCTGTTCGACGGCCGCATCCTCCTCGCCATACTCCAAGGAGACCTCACCTCCACCCTCACCGCCGGCTGGATCTTGAGGACCTCTGTCCTCGGAGGCGAGGACGACCCGGTGGCACTCACCCGAATGCTCGAGATCCTCGCGGACGAGGTCCTGGACCCACACGATATCCAATGGATCGCCATCTTCGATCCCGAGACTGGCGACGTGCGTTCAACGCCCTCTCCCGAGGGCGTTCGCTTCGAGGAGGCTCGGGTCCGTTTTCACGACCGCGTCGGCAAGGGGGTCTCTCGTGAGACCCTCGAACTCCGAATGGAGGTCCAATCCCTCCCCCTCGGCGATACCCAAAGCGACGCAACCGGGATCTTTGTCGGGATGGTGATCTGCCTGTCTATTTTGTTCACACTCACCGCCGTCGTCGGCACCGCCTGGAGCGTCCTCCTCCTCGCGGCCCTCTGCGGGTTCTCCTTCGCCATCGATCGACACATCCGCGCGCTACGATCCGTCCTCGCGAGCGCTGAGGCGGCCATCGAGGACCGAATCGACTGTAGAGACGACCTCCATTTCGCGGTCGCTCGACTCCACGGCACGCTGCTGCCTTATGAGCTTGAGCTCGACACGGTCTCCGCCACCGCGCACCGGCTGCGAGGAGAGGTGCTCGCGGGGACCTTCGCGGACATGCTCAAGACTCCGAACCAGGAGCTCAGAATCATCGCCGGCGAGGTCTCTGGCGAGGGTGTCGCCGCTGCATTTTTATCCCTCTCCGCTCAGTTCGCGCTGCGGGCCATCTTGACCAATCCGTCCAAGACCCAAGACTGGCAGACCGCAGAAAATGTCGCTTCTGGAATCGTCGCGCGCGAGGCAACCTCGCTGTTTTTTCCAGTTCGTATTGAACTCGGATGCGTGGTCATTGATGACGAAGGTCGATTCCAAGGCAAGGGTTTTCTCGAGCGCGTCACGACCTTCGACATCCAAGATCGTATCTCCAGCAACGAACGCGCAGGAACGCTCACCCCCAACACCTTTTTGTACATCACCCCCGCCACCTCTCGGCCGGGGCCCGAAGACACGGCGCCACAACTCGATCGTTTTGAAGCCAGTGAGCGAATCTCCGATATCATCGAAGCGGAAGAGTGGAAACCCGGGAGCGATCGACTCGGGAGCTTGTTCTCGCTGGTGTTTG
This sequence comes from uncultured Nannocystaceae bacterium, assembly GCA_938084085.1. Taxonomy (GTDB): domain Bacteria; phylum Myxococcota_A; class Polyangia; order Nannocystales; family Nannocystaceae; genus JAAZXR01. Next base: position 7,534 of record CALKDV010000244.1, on the reverse strand, counting down.
ACGGCTTTGACGCCCCCGCGCATGGCACCATCATCGAAATCTCACCTCGCGAAGCGTCCCCAATGTTCCTCGAAGATGGCGGAGACACCCTGTTTACCGTGGTCGAGGCTCCTGAAGATCAAGATGACGACGCCGCATAAGACGTGGGCTCGCGCTCTACCAGCGGAGCAGTGTGACCGTCGCGATGAGCGCGAGGATCGCCAGACCGACGCGCCGCAGTCGCAGGTCTCGAAGATGATCTCGATTCCGCCACTGCTTCGCGCCCTCTGATCTCTCTTGCTCGGCGTGATGACGGAGCATCTCCGATTCGAGCCCCGCCGCCGCCTCCGCGTGCTCACCGGCACATTGAAGCGTCACGGAACCATCCGTGTGGTGCACCTTTTGAAAGACGAGTCCACGGCGTTCCAGCAACAACGCGATGCCCCGCGCCTCCAACTCATCCTCGCATTCGTAGCGCCATGTCACATCGGTCAATCTCGCTCGCCCTCTCCACGGTGAATCTAGAGTCTACGACATCTGCGTACGTGTTGATCTCTGACCCTCCCCCTGCGCATGGCGCCCCTCGTGTCCGCGCCAGAGGCTTCTCAAAGACGACGTGAAAATCTGGTATGCTCCGGGCGCTACAAGGAGTTAACTTATGACAACCATGAAAAAAACCTTCGGTTTCTTGAGTGTGTTCGCGTTTGCAGGGGCCACGAGCGCCTGCATTCCACCCGGCGAATCGGGACAATGCTCCTCCGACGAAGACTGCACCGGGCGAGGCACGGTTTGCGAGTTGACGACCAGCGAGTGCATCCCGGTCACGAAAGACTACTCGTCGACCGCCGAGCCCTCGCCCCCCCTGTCCTTCAGCGATAAGGCGATCCCCTTCTTCCGCGGTCGCATCTGCTCCGCGCCGAACCGAGAGGTGCAAACCGGCTCCGCCGTGCCCATCACGTTCCAGCCCTGTCTCCACCCGTGCATCTCCACGAACAGCTATCAATATCACAATCAGTACTTTTGCAACGGGGGCTCGTGTGACGGATTCTCGGTGTTTTGGGCGATCGGTTCCTCCGACAATTGCCCCGAGGACGCGTGGGGAGACTTTGATCCAGCCATGTGTTCCTACAACCTCTCGAGTGACACGGGGATCGGACCGATCACCATCGACGGCGCCGCCATCGATGCGCTGCTCTCCTACGAGATTCCCTACCTCAGCAACCTCGACATCTCAAAAATCGCCGAGTACATGAGCCTCGATACGGACTCAAAACTCAGCACCGCTACGGATCAATGTGTCCAACAGTGTGGCGCTGGTGACAGCGCCGACAGCTGCCTGTTTGGCTGTTACGCGAAGGACATTGTGTACAACTATCCTCGGCAAGCAGACCGGACCAAGTTGTTCAATATCGACAACACGAACCCGGTCCCCCCTGCGAATTGCTCCGACGATCCCGCCGCATGCGAGTGCTATGAGATCGGCTTTTAAGACCGACAGCCGCCGTGAGCGACCATGAACATCGAATGCTTCACCGTCGGGATGTTCCAAGTGAACACCTACCTGGTGACCGACGAAACCACCGGCGCCTCCGCCATCATTGATACGGGAGAGTCGCACGAGCTCGCGCGGCTGCTGAGCGCGCGCGCCGACTCATTGAACGTGGTCGCGATCCTGCTGACCCACGGTCATATTGACCACGCAGGCTCGCTGCCCTCGCTGCAGGAGATCTGGGACGTTCCCACCTATCTCGGCGCACGAGAGCGCCCCTTGTTCGAGGCCCTCCCTCGCCAAGGCGACTGGTTCGGCATGCCGCAATTAAATCGACCATGCGGGCGAATAGACCACTGGATTGATGATGGCGCCGAGATCATCCTGGGAGAGACGACCCTTCGCTATCTCAGCACGCCCGGACACACGCCCGGCCAGGGTTGTTTTTATGACGAGGCTGACATCATCGTCGGCGACACCCTGTTCGCGGGGAGCGTCGGGCGCACGGACTTTCCCATGTCCAACCCCGCGGACATGCGAACGAGTCTTGAGCGTCTCTTCGAACTCCCCCACCACCTCCGCGTGCACAGCGGCCACGGCCCCGTGACCACCCTCGCAGCGGAGCTCAGCACGAACCCCTTCGTCTCCTTTCTCCGTGAGCGAGAGGGTGTGACGCGATCATGAGCCGACCCCGCGTCGGCCTGGTGCTCTCGGGCGGCGGTGCCCGTGGTGCATACGAGGTGGGCGTGATGCGCTATATTCGCGAGCGGCTCGGATTTAACGCCGAGTTCGACGTCATTACGGGCACGAGTGTCGGAGCGATCAACGGCGCGTACATCGCCGCCACCTGCGACCGTCCTCGAGCCCAGGCGCGCCTGCTTCAAAAGGTATGGCTGGATCTCAACATCGACGACGTCTACTCCTTCGGATGGCAGCAGCTGCGTGAACTGCCTCGGGTCCTTTTTGGTCGCGACCTCCCGCGGAGCCCTCACGGGAGCCGCGTCGGTGGACTCATCGACACCACCTTCCTTGAAAAGGTGGTCCGCGATCTCATCCCCTGGCATGGCATCAGCCGCAACCTCAGGGACGGTCGCCTCTCTGCCCTCGCCTGCACGGCCACGGAGGTCGCAACGGGGGCGAGCACGGTTTTCGTCCAGACCCGGAGTGGACAACCCCACTGGCCCCGACGACGCGACGAGAATGTCGTCCAGACCTCTATCACCTCAGCCCACACCCTCGCCTCCGCCGCGATTCCAATCCTCTTCCCCTCCATTCGGGTCGGAGACCAGTTCTTCGTCGATGGCAGCCTGCGCCAGAACACCCCGCTGCGACCCGCGATGCGGCTGGGGGCAGAGCGACTGATCGTCGTGGGCCTCCGTCACCAACACTCCCGAGAGCACCTCCAGCGCCGACTTCGTAGGCAAGCGCAGTTCACCTACCCCAACGCCATGTTCTTGATGGGCAAGATGCTCAACGCGCTCATGATCGATCGTGTCGAAGCAGACATCGAGCGTATTGAACGTACGAACCGCCTTATCACCGCAGGGACCGAAGCCTTTGGGCCCGAATTCCAACACAAAATCTCGGAGGGCCTTGGTCGCGAACGAGACTATGCCGAGATCTCTCACGTGATGATTCGACCCAGCGAAGATCTTGGAAAGATCGCGGCGGACGTCGTCCGCGCGACGGGCCTCGCGAAGACTTCAGGGGTGATGGCTCGGTTCATCCGTCGCGCGGTCGAGGCCGACGATCCCCAGTCCGAGAGTGATCTCGCGAGCTACGTATTATTTGACCGCGCATACCTGAGCGCCCTCATCGATCTAGGCTTCGAGGACGCCGCCAAAAAACGCGAGCAAATCCTCCGACTCTTTGATCACTAGGACGCCATCGTGGAATGTGAGAAAGCATTCAAACTCGCGTTCCCCCGCAGAAAAACCGCGAATATATGCGCGTCATTTTGACGCTCTACGCGCGCGGGTGCTGGCGATTTCGTGGAAGAGATGGCTACACTCCCGCATGGCGTACAAGCTTGTCACTCTCGGTGGAGACGGAACAGGACCTGAGGTCCTCGAACAAGGCCTGAAGGTCCTCGACGCGGTCAGCGAAAAGCTGGGGCTGTCGTGGGAACGCGAAGAGATTCCCTGCGGCGGTGAGTACTATCTCGAGCACGGGGACAGCGATTGGCCCGCGGGTTCCCAGGAGAAATGCGCCGGCGCCGACCTCATCTTGCTCGGCGCCGTCGGCTGGCCTGACCCCAACGGCTCTGGCCCCGTGACGATGAAGGACGGGAAAATGGCCGGTTTCTCCCCCGTCATCGGAAATCGAATTAACCTCAACCTGTTCGCGAACGTCCGCCCCGTGAAGCTGTACCCGGGGGTCGCGCATCGCATCCACGGCAGCAACAAAGTGGTCTGGGAAGCCGGCAAGGTCGACATGATCATCGTGCGCGAGAACACGGAGGGGCTCTACGCTCCCACCGGCGGCAAGTTGACCCCCGCCGGCAAAACCGACGTGGGCATCGACACGCGCGTGATCACTCGCCGAGCGAGTGAGCAGGTCATCCGCCACGCGTTTGAGATCTGCAGAGCGCGCGACCGCGGCGCCCCCAAAGACGGGAAGAAGCGCGTCACCGCCATTCTGAAGGACAACGTCCTCCACGGCTGCCAGATGTTTCGAGACATCTTCTTCGAGATCGGCGCGGAATATCCGGAGATTGAGAAGGACACCGCCATCGTCGACGCCTTCACCCAGTGGCTCGTGGGCCAACCCGAGTATTACGACGTGTGCGTGACCACCAATATGTTCGGCGACATCGTCACCGATCTCGCCTCCGTGCTGCAAGGCGGCATGGGGATGGCAGTCGGCGCCAACGTAGGCCATGAACACGGCATGTTCGAGCCGATCCACGGGAGCGCGCCAAAATACACGGGACAAGACAAGGTGAACCCGATCGCTATGATCCTCGCGGTCAAGGAGGGGCTTGAGTGGCTCGGAGGACGCAAGCAAGACCCCGCCTTGAAGCGGGCCGCCGACGCCATCGAAGCCGCGGTCATCGACATCCTCGAGGCCGGCACGCCGCTCACCTACGATCTCGTCGGTCTAGACGATGCCGCGCCGTGTAGCGTGGTGGGTGAAGCCATCGCTGCGCGCGCTGCCGCCAAGCTCTAAGGCACGGGCCTGGCGTCGCGCAGCCGCCCGCCACGACCTCACTACCCGTCGCCAAAGGTCCCAGCGTCGATCATCTCGCGCGGGAGAAGCTCGCTGGCGATTCCCGTGCAAACAATCCAAAGCTGATAGGCGGTTCGAGTCGCGGCGATATGCAGCAGGTGTCTTGACGCGTCGGTGGCCGGATAGTTTTGCCCGGTCGGATCCATCAACACGACGTAATCGAACTCCAACCCCTTCACCTGGCGGACGTCTGTCACGTCGATGCCGGGTTTGAACGAAAAATCCTGCCGCGCGACGAGACGGAGCCTCGGGACCTCGGCGAGGTGCAGGCCGTCGTAGTACATCTTCGCTTGTTGCGGATAGCGACAAATCACCGCCACCGAGGCGCTGGGTTCACGAATCATCAGGTTCCTCAGCGCCTCCCCCAAGAACGCCACCGACTCTCCTTGGTCGCCGAAGTCATAATATCCGACCGGCGCGCCTCCCCGAGCGACGATCGGGGCGTCCTCATCCCGAAGTTCCCCGAGCACCTCCTGCGCGAGTCGCATCACCTCTCGCGTAGAGCGGTAGGTGATCTTGAGGGGCTGCACCTCGACGTGGGGCAGCCCCGCGTCCTCGAGCAGCTGGGCCCAGCTCACGAAGCCGTTGTCAAAGATCATCTTCTGAGCCTTGTCACCGGCGACGGTGATGCTCCGCCCCTCTGAGCTGCAATCCAACAGGACTCGCACCTCGAGGGGGCATAGGTCTTGGGCCTCATCGATCACGATGTGCTCCAACTCATAGCGCCGGCGACCAATGAATATTCCGCCATACTTGGCCTGCAAAATCCGCAAGAAGATCGCGTCATCTTCCCCATCCAGCGCCGGGGGAGTCACCCGGTCCTCTGCAAGTTCAGCGTCATCAACACCGCTCGCCCTCGCCTCGTTTTCAGCCTCCGCGTAGTCGACATAGTGACTCAACGCGGCCGCCTTCTGAGCGCACCATCGCGTGATGGTCCCCAGTTCAATGTCTGTGAAGTCGCCCGCCGTCATGCCCTCGATCGAGGTCCGAAGCGAGGCAGGATCTCCCAGCATGTCCACCCAATCCGAGACGACGTCTCGGGTCTGTTCGAGGCGGGAGGTCAACAACACCTCCGCCGCGGACCGCACGCGCGCGGGGACCTGACGCTGGCTGCGGATCCACTCGACCGTTTTCTCGTAGCGCGCCACCCAGGGGAGGCGGGCCCGCGTGCGCCAACCGTCACAGATCTGTCCCCCCTCCCGCCCGAAGGGCTCCATTCGAGCGGCGAGCGCCTTCGTCGTCGCGTCGGCGTCCTCTTCAACGATAGCGTCGATCAAGCGGACGATCACGGGGTGCTTTTTGAAGCGAGCCACCGCCTCCGGTGTGTCCTCGGTGCGCTTGTCGGGGATCGGCAGCCGCGCGCGCTTGAGTAGCGCCGCAGACCAGCGCCGATACGTCGTCACCTGGACCCCTTCGATTCCCAGGGACGGGAGTACATGGCGAATGTACTCAACGAGCGCCTCATTAAAGACGATCACCGCCATCCGCTTTGGCGCGAAGCGAACCGGGTCTTGAAAGGCCAGGTACGCGACCCGATGGAGCGCCACGGTGGTCTTGCCCGACCCCGCGCCGCCTTGAATCAAGACCACTCCCGAGTCGGGGCGTGTGATGAGCTCAAACTGCTGACGATCGATGAGGGCCGTAATCTCTTGCAGGTGCTTGTCTTCACGTGAGACATCGGTCTCATCGTGGACCCCAAGCTGTCCCCGCGGAATCCTCGCGGCCTTGCCCACGCCGCCCTCAAGCGAGGGACGACCCGCTCCCGTCAGCTCACGCCACTCGGCCGTCTTCGTGATGGCGAACGCGCCCTGCGGCGCGGTGATTCGACGAAGTGTGCCTCCGTTGACCGCGAGGCTGCGCCGCAAGAGGACCTCCCCTTCGAAGACGCGATCATCAAACTCTTCCTCGTATTCGTCCCCCTCCTCGTAGCGGTAATACAGGCGGCTGATGGGGGCGTTCCGCCAGTCAATGATGGAGAGGCCGTCCCCTTCATCGAGCAGCGTTCGCTTGCCGACGAGCACGTGACGCGCGGTGCCACGGCGTACATCCTTGATCTCTAGATGCCCGAAATACGGACTCGCCGGGTCGACGGGGACCGAACGTCCTTGCCCACGCTTGGCGCTCAGCGCCGCCACTTGATGCATCTGCTCTACCAGCGACGCCACATCTTCTTCCTTGGCTTCCGCCACCGCATCTCGAAGTTCGATCAGCTGGGCATCAAGATTCTCGATGGTCTCGCTCTTCTTTTCTGCGTCGCGGCCCAGGCGGGACGCGATCCGGGAGAGGATCTCGAGTTCTTCGTCGATCAAGCGCTGCTGTGAATCAGAGAGTGACATGGATGCCCAAGGACGCGCTGTACATCTGCGTCAATCGCTCTCTTTATCAGAGGGGCTTTCAAAAAAACAACCCCCCCGCCAAATACGACGAGAGGGTCCTGTTTTTCACGCGAGGATGCGCGATTAGCGTCGCGTTTTGCGGCGGCGTAGCCCTGTCACACCCAACAGCAGCATGGCTGCGAGCGTGCCCTTCGGCGCGTTGTCGTTCGGGGTCGTGGAACAGCCACAGCCATCGTCCACGCCGTCTCCGCTTCCGTCTCCGCCGGTCTCGGTGCCCGCGGTGGAGTCGCCGGTATCGGAGGCGCCGGTGTCGCCAGCGCTCGCCGATCCACCGTCGCCGTCTCCGTCTCCGTCGCCGTCTCCGTCTCCGTCTCCGTCTCCGTCGCCGTCTCCGTCTCCGTCTCCGTCTCCGTCTCCGTCTCCGTCTCCGTCTCCGTCTCCATCTCCGTCTCCGTCTCCGTCTCCGTCTCCGTCTCCGTCTCCGTCGCCGTCTCCGTCGCCG
>CALKDV010000243.1 GCA_938084085.1 uncultured Nannocystaceae bacterium | reverse complement strand
TCCATCCACGTCCACTGCCGTTCGTCCGAGTTGACGATCATCGGGAAGTAGTTGTGCCCGACCTCGTGGATGATGACGGAGATGAGGCCGTATTTTGTCCGCGCGGTGTAGGTGCCGTCTTCCTCGGGTCGGGGACCGTTGAAGCAGATCATGGGGTACTCCATGCCTCCTACGGGGCCGTTGACGGAGATGGCGACGGGGTAGGGGTAGTCGAAGGTGTAGCGCGAGTAGATGTCGAGGGTGTGCTCGATAGATCGGGTGGAGTAGCGGCTCCACAGGGGCTCGCCTTCGTTGGGGTAATACGACATGGCCCACACGTCGCGGCCGTTCACGTCGTGGACGACAGCGTCCCAGATGAACTTGCGTGACGTGGCGAAGGCGAAGTCACGCACGTTTTTGGCGTGGAAGACCCAGGTTTTCTCTTCCTCGGTCCCCTCGGCCTCGTTTTGCGTCGCCTCCTCGGGCGTCACGATGAACTCCGGCGCGTCAGCTTTGGAAGCCTTCGATAGGCGGGCGCGCTGATCCGCGGTCAAGACCTTGTTGCCGTTCTTGAGGACGCCGGTGGAGGCGACGATGTGGTCAGCGGGGACGGTGATCTCCACCTTGTAGTCCCCAAGCTCTAGGGTAAATTCGCCGTTTCCGAGGAATTGCTTGTGCTGCCACCCATTGACGTCGGTGTAGGCCACCATGCGCGGGAACCATTGAGCGATCTCATAGATGTAGTTCTTGTCGTCCTCGAAGAACTCGTAACCGGTGCGCCCGGAGACCCGATCCGAATCGTTGATCGCGTAGTTCCAGTCGATATCGAGGTCGACGCGCTTGCCCGAGGCGAGCGGCTTGGGCAAGTCGATGCGCATCATGGTGCCAACCACGACGTAGTTGAGGTCCTTGCCACCCGACTGCACTCGCGTCAGCTTCACGGAGCCGTCGAAGGTGGCGCGGGCGAAGATGCGGCGCAACGAGCGGTAGGGCATCCGTGAGAAACCGGGCGTGGATCGGGCGCGGACGCTGTCCGAGTCGGGCGCGTAGATGTTGGCGTCGAGCTGGAGCCACACGTAGTCGAGGGTGTCGGGCGACTCGTTGAAATACCGAATTCGCTGGCTCCCCTCCAGGTGCTGCTTGGCGTCGTCGATGCGCACCTTGATGTTGTAGTCGGCCCGCTGCTGCCAGTAGCGATGACCGGGCGCCCCGCTCGCCGCGCGGGTGCTCGTGGGGGTGGGCAAGGTCTCCTCCAATTGACGGAATGGGTCCGTCAACGGGGGGCGCTCATCCTCGTCCGGGGCGGCGGTGGAGATATTGGGGATCGCGCAGGCGAGGGCGAGCACGGGGAGATGAGTACGAAACGACCACTTCATCACGAGGCGCGAAACCTATCACGTCCCGCGGATGCTTTTGAGGAAAGTTGGCGGGCGGCGCCGGGCGTGCGCGCGCGCGTCTACAACTGAGAAGCAGGCGATTTCTTGGCCTTGCGTGCGGCTTTGCGTTCCGCGCGCCGCTCGAGCCATTTGTCGCCGTAGAGCATCTCTTCCCACAACAATTCGACGCTCGCGCCGAAGATGTCAAAGCTCGACTTAAAGGTCCCCGCGTTGGATCGCACGCCGTTCTCACCGGCGCAATAGTCTGGGCAGGGGCGGACCGCGCGAATTTGATAAAGCTTGGCGGAGGCCTCGTCGGTCTCGATGGTCTCTTGGAACACGTGCATGTAGCCCACGTTGAGTCCGACGCCGCGGAATTGTCCGCTCAGGCCCGCGCTCAAGCCGCCGCGCATAAAGCTCGGGATGTCGAGGTGGGCGTAGCCGTCGGGGGAGGCGGCGGTCTCAAAGAATCCGCCGGCGCGCAGCGTCAGGTGACCGTCGAGGAGGTTGTAGTCGCCGCCGGTACGGATCGCGACGGTGTCCTTAAAGTTTTTGCCGATCGAGACGGGCGCGATCGGGATCCCGTTGATGGCGCCGTCGAAGGTGATGTCAAAGGACTGGTTGGCGGACCAGTTTTCATATTGAACGTCGAGCTCCACATCGAACAGCTCGCGGTCCCCCTTGATCTTGATGTACCGCGCGCCGACACGAAGCTCGACGGGCATGACGAGCTTGTCCATGCTCGCGCTTGTTGGGCGGCAGTTGATGTCCTCTCCGGTCACCGGGTCAACGTCGCAACTCTCCGAGACCAGGGTGTCCTTGTCGGTCTCGAGCGAGCCTTCCCAGGTGCCCTTGCCGGCGAGAAAGGGCTTTTTGGAGCCCTTCTTGACGCCCTCCGGGCGGAAGATGACGGGCACCACGCGACCGCCGAACCCCAGTTCCACCGAGGGGTGAGGGCGGTACCACGCGCCCAAGATAGCGGTGAACGCGAACCGATCTTGAAGGTTCAGTTTTGTGACAAGCTGCGTGCCGTTGCCATCCGGGAGCGGGGAGAAGATCGAGGCGTCCACGCCATTGTCTGGATTTGTATCGGAGAGCAACGAGCTGTCGACACCGAGGGAGTAGCTCAAGTAGGGCATGTCGGCCCACTGCAGCGTCGCGCCAATTCCAAACTTATCGCTCTTGTGTTTCCAGGCAGCGGCGAGCGAATAGTACAAAACGACGGTGTCCATCTCCGTGAGGAGGAAGGACTGCGGTCCGTACTCGGGATACTTCACCTTCCCCACG
>CALKDV010000242.1 GCA_938084085.1 uncultured Nannocystaceae bacterium | reverse complement strand
CCAGCGCCGATGGTACTGCAAGGGGAACTTTGTGGGAGAGTAGGACGTTGCCAGATTTATGCCCCGGTCCAGAGATGGACCGGGGCTTTTTTTTTGGTTGCCGGCGGGGGGACCTTTGTGTCGTAGGAGGGCCTCAGCGGCTCGTCGAACCCCTGCGCCGTGTCCGACCGACGGACGTTGCGATCGAACGTCCATGGGTCAGGAGCGACGCCACAGACCGTCCATGGGTCAGGTCCCGCGCGCATCGGCGCTCCGCCGTATCGAGGGGGCGGAGGGAGGCATGCATGAGCGCCGCGTTGTCAGGCCTTGCGTGGGCGGCGAGTCAAGCCGACGCCCGCGATGAGCACGATCAGCCCGAGACTCAAGGGGTGGTCCGAGGGTGCGCCGATGTTGCAGCCGCGCTTTTTGGCGGGTGTCTCCTCGACGGGCGGTGGCGCCGCGCTGGGCTCGGGTGCGTCGTCCTCTTCGTCTCCGCCTGCGAAGGAATCGATGGCGTCTTGTTCAGACACCTCCTCCTTTGCGCCTTCACCACCACCGTCACCGGCAGGCTCGGGCTTGCGGCCCGTGTCGATGAGCGTGATCTTACCCTCGGCAAGCTTGAGGTCGCGACCGCTCGAGGACACCTGGACGATCTTTACCTTGTAGGTGCGGCCCTTGTTGAAGCCGAAGTTCTCCTCAAGGAGAAGATTGGTGAGGTAGTAGCGGTTGCCGTCGAAGTTGGCGTCCTCGTGGCGGTAGGCCAGGTTGTCCTGGTCGGGTTTGCCGTCCAAATCGGTGTCGACGCGTTGCCAGAACTCGATGTACAGCGGCCCCTCGTCGGCGCCGCTGTCGAGCCGAGCCCACAAGGTCATGTCCCACGCGTCTTCGCCGGGGATGCTGTCGAGCTCTTTGACTGCGGAGGCTTTGCCTTCGGCGGTGAGCTTGCCGGCGTCATCGGTGGCCAGGGCGGTCATGCCCTCCCCGATCTTGATCTCACCGGCGTAGGCGCTGGTGGCTGAAACTGCGAGACCGGCCCCAAAACAACAGGTGAGGGCGGAGATCATGAACATGCGTCGGATACGAACCATCGTGTTTTTCCTCCCGCGGCCGCCCTTGTGTCAGCCGCGATGAATCAAACCCTACCACGGTCGGCCCGGCGCAGGTCAACCGGGGGCAGAGGCTCTAGTACTCCACCAAAATCTCAGACAGAGATTTTCGCGTGAAGTCAGGGACGGTGCACGTCTCACTCGGGTAGCCCACGGGAATCAAAAGGTACGCGCGCTCGTTGGACGGCCGCTCAAGGAGCTTGGCGAGGAAGTTCATGGGGCTCGGTGTGTGGGTGAGGGTGCCGAGTCCGGCGTGGTGCAGCGCCGCGAGGAGCATGCCCGTCGCGATCCCCACGCTCTCTTGTACGTAGTAGTTTTTGCTGCGTTCCCCCTGCTCATCGAGGTCGTAGTCCTTGCGGAAGACGACGATGAGCGCCGGCACCGTCTCCAAGAAAGGCTTGTGCGCGTCGGTGCCGATGGGCGCGAGCGCGGCGCGCCACTCATCGCTCATCCGATGGTCGTAGGTCTCGCGTTCCTCTTGCTCTGCAGCCTCGCGAATTTTCTTTTTGAGCGTCGGGTCGGTCACGAGCGCGAAGGTCCACGGCTGCTTGTGGGCGCCACTCGGCGCGGTCCCTGCGGTCTGGATTGCGGCGCGCACGACGTCGAGGGGAATTGGATCCTCCGAGAAAAAACGCACGCTGCGGCGCTTGTTGAGGCACGTGAACAAGAGGCTTGCCCGGTCCGACATGATGCTCGGCTCGAACCGTTCAAAACGAAGTGGTCGCGTCGCTGCGAGGGTGCTCGGGGGGTCCTTGGCGCTCACGGTTGGACTCTAGCGCAGGTCGTCATCATTTTCGTGCGCAGAAGCGAGTCGCGCTTCCACACCTCCGGAGGCGGCCTCTCTTCGGAGTTCTTGGTAGCCGCCGATAGGCGCCCCCGCGATGAAGATTTGCGGCACGGTCTGTTGCCCCGTCATCTGAGCGAGGGCCTGACGCCGCAGGGTGTCTCCTTCCACCGAGACGAAGCGGTGCGGGATGCCCTGCTCATGAAACCATTGCATCGCCATTCGGCAAAAGATACACGAGTGTCGTCCGTAGACGACGACGTCGTCTTCAAAGCGCTCGGGAAACTGTTCCGGGGTGCTCATCCTTCGCGAAGCAGCGCCAGGATTTCTTCATCGAGCTCCGCTTGGTGGGCGGAGGCAAACTTTCCAATGATGACGTCTCGGCGTGCGACCGCCTCGCTTTGCTCCGTGCCGGGCTTGACGCCCGCGCCTCCGATACCACCCAAGGTCCGTCGCTTCACGCGACTGGGTCCTCGCCGGGGAGGAGCGGAGCTCTGGGTGGCCTGGGCTGCGACGTGCTTTTGGACCTCGGCCGTAGCGAACACCGGGTGACTCACGGAGGGATCGATGGCCGGAGATGGGCTGCCAGGCTTGAGTGGTGGACCGACTTGGGGGACGTCACGAGGTGCTGGAGGCGCGCGACGCTCGGGCCGTTCGTCGGGCGCTTGTCGCGTGGGCTCTGGCGCAGGCTCGGCTGTCGGGGCCTGATCGGCGTCCGGGTGAGGCCCGATATATTGCTCGATCTTCGCGTCGAATTCGCCCTTGCGGAGCCGGCGAATCATCGCCTTGTGCGACTCTTGCATCAACCCGACGATGTAAGCGTCGAGGTCTTCCACGCTCTCATTCGGGTCGTAGGTGACCTTGTTCGACGCGATGATCGTCCCGTCGTAAAACGAGTGGGTGAAGATATGCGCCTTCTTCAGCCCCGAGTCCTCCGTTTGTACATGGTACAGGCGGCCCCGGTGGGGGATGTTGTGATTGTAGCCTAGCTGCGGAGATTGCGACATCGGCGCCTCGGGCGGAGAGTACCACGGCTGGGGGCCTCTAGCCTGCTATGTTGACGGCTGAGCCGTGGTACTCAGCCCGTGAACATCGCAGGTTTCATGTCAACATCGACCCCAGCATCACCTCAAGCAGACGCCCCCACGCAGCGGCGGGATGGCCTTGATGCGCCGCTAACACCAGGGCTGTCTGAGCTTGCGAAGTGGGTGAAGGAGATGGGTGATACGGGTCAGGTGCCGCATGAAGCGGCGCCGTCAAACGCGCGTGGCTCGGTGTCTTGTTGGCTCGAACAGGCCAGCGGAAGAGACTGGTACGAGGTGCTCACCCCCGCCTTGTGTGCGCATCATCCTCAAGAGGTGATGCAGTGGCTGCTCGATGTGGGCTTGCTCGAGGAGTTGATGCCTGAGCTTTCGGATACTGTGGCCCTATCGCAAGAGGGTGGTCGTCGGCATAAAGATGTCTGGGAGCACACCAAGACCGTGGTGTGGCAGGCAGTGCCCCGTCCCGCCGTTCGTTGGGCTGCCGTGCTCCATGACATTGGGAAAGTCCCGACGCGCAAGTTCCTCCCGACAGGCAAGGTCACCTTTCATGGCCACGCCGAGGTTGGTCGCCGCATGTTTCGTCGGGGTCCCGCGAAGAAGATCGATTTTCCAGAGGATGTGGGTCCGCGGGTCGAGTTCTTGATTCTCCATCATCTGCGTCCCGGGCAGTACGCGCCGTCGTGGTCCGACGCGGCGGTGCGCCGATTCGCGAAGGAGATGGGCGATGGATTGAAAGACCTCCTCGATCTAGGGCGAGCCGATGTGACGAGTCGGCGGCCTGGAAAACGTCGCGCATGTCTGCGACAGATCTCATCGTTGTCTGTCAGAATTCGGGAGCTTGAGGCGCGTGACGCGACCCCGCGACCCTTGCCCGCGGGTTTGGGTGGCCACCTCATGGAGACGTTCAAGCTTCCCCCCGGCAAGCACCTCGCGCACCTTCGCGAGCGCCTTCAGGCGCTGTGTCTTGAGGGGGACCTTGAGCATGACCGGGACGCGAGCTACTACGCAGAGGCAGTCGAGCGCCTC
>CALKDV010000241.1 GCA_938084085.1 uncultured Nannocystaceae bacterium | reverse complement strand
GAGAGATCCCTAGGAACTCGCCCCAGCCTTTCGGAATACCGGCGTCGGAGATGGTGGCTGCGTTGGACTTTGAGCGAGACATGGAGGACGGGAGGGGGCGCGAAGAAAGGAGACGAGAGAGGAGTGCGTACGCCGATCAGCGAGGGCGTGGATCTAAACAATGTAGGATAGTAGCATACCCAATCCTACACGAATGTTCTGTCTGCGCATTTTGCGCGCCTGGGCTTTGTTGCGGCATCGTGTTCGGTTAAGGTCACCAACAATATGCGTCGGCTCGCGCTTACCCTTCCCGTTTTCGCAATCACCCTCGTTGGCTGCAAGAAAATCGACGAACTGCAGGCTGCGCTCGATGAGAGCACCTCCCAATTGACGAAGACCAAGGCCGACCTAGATTCGGAAAAACGGACAAATCAGGAGCTTAGGGCCGCTAACGAGCAGCTTGAGGCGCAAATCGTCGAGTTGCAGGGCGAGATTCGCCAGCTTGAAGCGCAAATCGCAACCCTCGCCAGCGATATGGAGACGACCGCCGAAGAGCTGGCCGCCCTGCGCAAAGAAAAAGCAGAGCGAGAGAAAGAATTGGCGGTCTATGAGGAGCTTGTGGCGCAGCTTCGCTCCCTCGTGGACGCCGGCACCATCAAGCTCGAGATTCGCAAGGGTCGCCTCGTGGTGAAACTCGCCAACGAGATCCTCTTCGACTCCGGGCGCGCCTCCCTCAAAGAGGAGGGCCAAACTGCTCTCGCCGCCGTGGCCAGCGCCCTGCGCACCGTGGCTGGGCGCGAGTTCTTGGTGGGCGGGCACACCGACAACGTCCCCATCAAGAACAGCCGCTTCCGAAATAACTGGGACCTGAGCACCGCGCGCGCCATCTCCGTGGTGGAGTACATGGTCGCCGAGGGTATGGACCCGCGCTCCCTGGGTGCCACCGGGTTCGCCGAATTTGACCCCGTCGAAGACAACTCCACCAGCGAAGGCCGGGCCATGAACCGACGCATCGAGATTATCTTGCTGCCCAACCTCGCGGAGCTTCCGGGCGTGCGCAAGGTGCTCGAGGGCAAGTAGCGCGGACCACTCGTCGCGACGCCTTACCGCACCACCCGAAGTCGCCGCTGTTTCCCGCTCAAGGTGAGCAAGAAGCGAGCGTGGGCTTGGCCCGCCACGTGCCAGCGATCTCCAGGCGTGGAGGGCTGCACCTGAAGCAGCGGCGTCCCCGGCAGCGCACCGGCGCCAATATTCTCGCCGTCATGGTCGCGGAGCAGAAACAAGCCTGCCCACGGGGCGTTGGCTACTGACCCATGGATGGTGAGTTGTACATCCACCCGCCCCTTCTCTTCCGCAGCCCGGAGCACCTCCGCAGCGCGAACTCGATGGGCGAGTAAACTCACCGGCTCGCTCAAATCGCGCCGATATACGATCGTGGGCCCCAGCACAGAATTCGCGTTGAGAGACAACTCCACCCGAATTCCTTGACCGGGAGGGTCCTCGGGCGATGGAGGTGATTCAAGAGAGACCCACCGCACCCACACGGCGAACACGTCGCGCTCGAGGTCTATGTCGAGGTTGGGGTAGCGAACTGCCACGGCGGACAGTGTACACTGGCTCCTCGAATTCGCGGGTCATGGATTTGTGAACACCCGCCCTCCTCGGACGACATCATGACGAGCCCGCCCATTCAGATCCCTGACCATCTCAACATGGCCGAATGGTTCCTCGACGCGCGCGTCGCTGAGGGGCTCGGCGACAAGACCGCCGTGTACTACGGGGATGAGACGCGCAGCTACAACGAGCTTGTGGCCGGCAGCGCCCAGGTCGCCGCTGTGCTCCGTGACCTCGGCGTGCGCATCGAAGAGCGGGTCATGCTGCTGCTGCTCGACACCCCGGACTTCATCACGACCTACTTTGGGGTCATGCGGGCGGGCGCCGTAGCCGTACCGGTCAACACCTGGATGCAACCCAAGGACTACGCCTACTACCTCGAATACGCCCGGCCGCGGGCGGTGGTGGTCGACAAGTCAGTGTGGCCGAGCCTCGCGCCCGTCATCGCGGACGCCCCCTACACCGACTTTGTGCTGGTCGTGGATCGCAGCGGCGCCCAGACGCCCGAGGGCACGCTCAACTTCGTCGACTTGGTGTCCAAGGCGTCCCCCGAGCCCGTGACCACCCCCACCTACCGCGACGACTTCGCGACCTGGCTCAGCAGCAGCGGCTCCACCGGCAACCCCAAGTGCGTGGTCCACATGCACCACGATTTCGTATGGAACACGGTGGCCTACGCCCAGCGCACGCTCAAGCTGCGCCGAGACGACATCACCATCTCCGCGCCCAAGCTGTTTTTTGGCTACGCGCTCGCGAGCAATATGCTCTTCCCGTTCTCCGTAGGAGGCAGCTGCGTGCTGCTGCCGGACCGGGTCAAGGCTGCGGACTACTTCAAGCTCATCGAGCGCTACAAGGCTACGCAGTTCGTGACCGTGCCCACCACCATCGCGAAGATGCTCGACGTGCCCGACGTGAACCCCGAGTCCCTCGCCTCGCTGCACTCGCTGATCAGCGCGGGGGAGGCCCTGCCCGCGGGTGTGTACCGGAGGTGGCGTGACCGCTTCGACGCGGAGATCTACGACGGCATCGGCTCCGCCGAGATGTTCCACGTGTACATCACCAACCGCCCCGGCGACGTCAAGGAGGGCAGCCTCGGTAAGATCGTCGAGGGCTACGAGTACCGCCTGCTCGACGACGACGGCGCGCCCGTCGAGGCCGGTGAGATCGGCACCCTCGAGATCCGTGGACCCTCCGCGGGCGCCGGCTACTGGCGCATGCGCGACAAGAGCCGCGAGACCTTCCGCGGGGACGCGGTACTCGGGGGAGACAAATTCCACGTGGATGCCGACGGCTACTTTTGGTACTGCGGTCGCGGCGACGACATGCTCAAGTGCTCGGGGGTCTACGTGTCCCCGGTGGAGGTAGAGAACTGCCTCGTGGGGCACGCCGCCGTGAGCGAGTGCGGCGTGGTCGGACATCGCGACGCCGACGGGCTGGAGAAGGCCTGGGCCTTCGTGGAGGTCGCCGAGGGCGTGGAGGACACCCCCGCGCTACGCGAAGAGATCATCTCCTACGCCAAGAGCAAGATCGCGCCGTTTAAGGCGCCGCGCCAGGTGGTGGTGGTGTCCGCCCTGCCCCGCACGGAGACCGGCAAGATTCGCCGCGCCAAGCTGCGAGAGATGAGCGCCGCCATGGCGAGTGAGGAGCCCTCGACCCATGGCTGAAGGCCTGATGTTTGAGCTCGCGCGCATGACCTACACCGAGGTCGAGGCCCTCCTCGCTGAGAGTGATGGCGCCATCGCGGTGATCCCCGCGGGCAGCACCGAGGCCCACGGCCCGCACCTTCCCCTGGCCACCGATTCCATCATCTCCACTCAGATGGCCCGTCAAGGTGCCGAGGCCCTCGCCGCCGCGGGGTGGGACGCGGTGGTGTTTCCCACCCTCCACTACGCGGTCACCGACTGGGCGGGCGCGTTCAAAGGATCATCGACCCTCTCCGTGGCCACCGCCGAAGGGATGGTGCTCGAGACCTGCCTCGCCGCGCACCGCATGGGCTTCGCGCGCGTCGTTTTGACCAACGCGCACCTCGAGCCCGACAACATCGCGACCTTGCGGGGCGTGGCGAAGAAGTTTGAGGCCGCCGCCAGACAGCCCCTCCTGTTCCCCGACGTCACCCGGCGAAAGAACGCCGA
>CALKDV010000240.1 GCA_938084085.1 uncultured Nannocystaceae bacterium | reverse complement strand
TCGCGAAGATCGTCGCGCGACTGTCCCACGCCGGTATCGTCGAACGCCGCGCTCCCCCAACCTTCGTCTAAGCCTGCCATGACTTCACCCACCATCTCCTGCCTTATCGCGGATCCCGAAGAAGACGTTCGCAACACGATCGAGGCGTCGGTCGCCTCGGCCGCCGCCGCTCTAGGGCTTGAGGTCATCACGACCACGGTCGACGACGGGCGCTCCGCCCTCCAAGCGCTTCGATCCCGGGCGCCGCGCCTGGTCATCACCGAGGTGCTGCTCGACGCCGTTAGCGGCCTCCAGTTGCTTAGACACTGCCGAGATAGCGTCGACACAAGCGGAGCTCGATGGATCTTCCTCACCTCGCTCAACGACGACACGGATCGATATTGGGCGACGCTCAATGACTGCGATGAGTACCTCGCGAAGCCCGTGAGCGGCGTGCCCCTCTCCGCGGTGCTCAAGAAACACTTGGAGCGCATCTCCCGAGGTGAGGCCCGGAGCGCCAGGCGGGAGGAGCGAGCGCTGTGACAGCATCCTCCGAGGCGAGCACGCGAGGGCTGAAGGTGCGAGTAGAGGCGCGCTATGTGGACGACCAGTCCACGCCCTCCGAAGACCAGTGGGTATTCGCGTACCTCATCACCATCATCAACGACGGGGACATCCCGACGCAGCTTATCGCCCGCCGCTGGATCATCACGAACGCGAATGGGCAGACCCAGACAGTGGAGGGACCGGGCGTCATCGGAGAGCAGCCCCGGCTCGAACCAGGCGAGAGCTTCAGCTACACCTCTGGCTGTCCCCTCGACACGTCCATTGGCTCCATGCACGGCGCCTTAATCATGCGGGACGACGACGGCAACTCGTGGGAGGCGGAGGTCGCGGTATTTACCCTCTCTACCCCATTCGCGCTTAACTAGCGGTAAAGAGACACTCCGCGGTCAGCATTCTTCGACGCCCAGCCCGAGCCGCAGCATCCGGTCGAAAAAATCGGGGAAGGTCTTGGCGACGCAGTCGGGATCTTGGAGTTCGACCCCCTCCACCATGAAGCCCGCCAGGGCGAAGCTCATCGCCATCCGGTGATCTTCGTAGGTTTGAATGCGCGCCGGCCGGAGGGCGCTGGCGGTTGGGTTGATGGACATGCCATCAGGCTCCTCCGCTGCGTGAACGCCGAGTCGTTGCAGCTCGCGCACCACCGCTCCCACACGATCGGTCTCTTTGCCCCGGATAAAACCAATCCCGGTGATCCTGGTGGGGCTGGTCGCGAACGCCGCCACCACCGCCAGCGTCTGCGCCACGTCAGAGCAATCTCGCATATCCACCTCCACGCCTCGCAATTGTCCCTGCTCGGCCGGGCCTTGGACCGCGACCATCGTCGGCCCCCACTCAACCTGACATCCCATGCGCTCTAAGATCTCCACGAATCTCAGATCACCTTGCATGCTCGTTCGAGACAGCCCGTGCACCTGAACGCGAGCGCCGGTGAGCGCCGCTACCGCGAAGAAATACGAGGCCCCCGAAGCGTCGGGTTCGATCTCATACGCGCGGCCGAGGTAGCGCTGACCAGCCGCGACTTCGAAGCGCAGCGGGGTCGGACAGCCGACCTCGACGCCGAAGCTCTCCATCATCTTCACAGTCATCTCGACGTAGGGACGTGACACCAGCACGTCGGGGATGGACAGGCGCAGGCCCTCCTCCATGTACGGGCTCGCCAACAACAACCCGCTGAGGTATTGGCTGCTCACGTCCCCAGGCACGCACACATCGCCACCCCGCAGATGTCCTCCCTCGATCTGCAACGGGATACAGTCGGGCGCCTCCGTCCCCATCAACTGCCCGCCGAGAGTGCGGAGCGCGGTGAGCAACGGCGCGATGGGACGCGACCGCATTCGCGCGACCCCATCGAGACGAAATGAACCGGGCCATAATGACAGCGCAACGGTCAAAAACCGGGCGGCGGTCCCCGCGTTGCCAACAAATATCGAGCCAGCGCGGCGAGGAACGTGACCGTCGCCACCGACAATGGTCGCCGTGGACTCGTCCTCATCCCACGCGACGTCCACTCCCAAGGATTGCAGCGCGCGCGCCATGTGGCGGGTGTCATCCGAATCCAACACCCTCCCTAGCGAGGTCCGGCCACGCGCGAGCGCGGCCATGAGCAGCGCCCGATTGGTGATGCTCTTTGAGCCCGGCAAGTGCACCTCCACTCGCTCTGGGACCGACCGCCGATACAAACGTACGCAGCGATTCATCGTCGACACGAGCCCCTTCGACGATCCCATCGGTGCCTGCCACCCGCCAGACTCCGTGGCGGACGAGCCCCGCTAAATTCGAATGTCGAGATGTGCACGAGACCGCAGTTTCTCCATCAGCTCCTCGCGCGCCTTCATCTGCGCCTCGAACTCGAGCTGTTGGCGAATCCGATCCTTCGCCTCTTCAAAAGGCAAAACATCGGCATCCATTTGTTCCAACACCTTAAGGACTACATACCCCCGCCCGGTGGACACGGGGCCGACAATTTGCCCCGCCTTCGCGGCGACGATCCTGTCTTCAAGGACGGGCTGGATATCTCCGCGTCCCACCTCGAACTCGCTCGGGCCTGCCTCGGAGTCATCGTCGATGGAGGATGGGTCCGCGCCGGTTCGGAGCCGCTTGCTCGCCGCCTGCGCGCGCTGAAACGCGACATCTCGCTCCTCCGGAGATTCATTCGCGGTGCGATACTCGAGGCGAACGACCCGCACCCGGGCGTCCTCTCCTCGACTCATCTTCCGGTAGAACTCTCGCACCTGCGCATCCGTCACCCGGCCCGGCGCCAAGTACTGGAGCACCTGGGCCTCCAAGATGCTGCGGCGAAGATCCACGAGGTAGGCCTCCCAACTCTCAAAGGATCCGCTCGCGAGCACCGCCGATTCAAGCTCCTTGATGGAGGCGAACCCATTCTCCTTCGCAAGCGATTGCAGCGCCCGCCGCTCATCAGCGGGGCCCACCTCAAGTCCGAAGCGACGCGCCTCCGACAGCACCAAGTCGCGATCGATCAACCGCTGCAGCAGCTCGTCACGGATCTCATCTCGCTTGGCCGCCGCTGAGGCAGTGGGCGTCTTTTGAAGTTCGATGACTCGCGGATCCAGGCCCATCTCCTTGGCCAAATCGCTCTGCAAGATGATCTGGTCATTCACAACAGCGATCACCCGATCCACGATCACGGGATCTCCCGCCTGCGCCGGGGTGGAACACACCAACAACCCTACGAGCGCCATCGGCAACGCTCGCCACGTCGCGTCCGCCCAGCGGTCTCTTGGAGCTCGTTCCACGATCTGAGGACTATCAGCCCTTGGTCTGCGCAGCAAGGGGTCCGCGGCCGAAACTACGGTTACTTTCGCGAGGCCCCCGCCTTGGCCAGGCGCAGCGTCTCTACATATTCATCCACGGTCGCCTCCCGCCGCGCGCGCGCGAAGGCCTCCTCGACACGCGCACGGAGTGCAGGCTCCTCCAAGGACGGAGTTCTAGCCGCCTGGACCCGGGTGAGCAGCGCCACGAGGATCAGTTTACCCGAGAGCAAGGGGACGGAGATCACATCTCCCTCGCCGAGCGCCGAATCAAAAACGAAGGGATGCACCGTCGGATAGGACTTGTCATCTCGCGTGAGCAGCTCTGATTTGAGGACGGGTCCAAGGTCGGCAAGGCCCGCCTCTCCGCCGCCACGAAGCTTCGCGATCGCAGCCTGCGCCGCCTTGAATGTGGAGAATTGAACCCCAGAGAACGCTCGCTGCTCGGGCTCTCGAAAATCCGCTTCATGCGCCGCATACCAACTCGACAGCGCCGCCTCGTACGCAGGGCCGCGCTCCGCGATCGTGTCCTGCGCCACGACGTGCGAACTTTCGAGACGCGCGTCCTCTTCGCGCATGGCCCACGCAAACCGTGGGTCCGCCTCAAGCCCCTCGCGACGGCCGGCCTCCGCCATGATCGTCGCTTCCACGAGCGCGCGGCCGAGGAGCGCCCTCGACTGCTCATCGTCCCCGAACGAGAGCTCACCAAATTCGCTGAGGTAAGCGCGCTGGGCTGTCACGTCTCGCACCGTGATCTGGCGACCCGCCACGGTCGCGACGACATCGTCCCCCACCTGAGCAGGACCCGCATCACACGCAGCCAGCCACAAAAGGGACCCTAGTCCGAGCGAGGACAATCGAGACCCTCCCAACGACGGGCGCGCATGCATCATGGCGGCAATGGTACCGAGACTCGCGCACGAGCGGAACCGTCCCGAAACCTCTTCGAGCAGCGCGAATCACGCGCCCCGGCCCTAATTGGTGCAGCGGGTGTCCCTTGAAAATCATGAATTTTTGGGGCTACCGGCCGAAGTTTAAAGACATGGGGTTGGGCCCAAAGGCTCTCCCAGTTGGAACCATTCCATGGGTGCAATTACAAAAAAGCCAGTCACACCGCCGCGTGCGGCTGGCGCAGCCGCCACTCTGAGCCCGTTGGCTGCCTATATGCGCGAAGTGTCGCGGAGCCGCGTGCTCACCGCCGAGGAAGAGCGGGTGGTCGCCACTCGGATTCAGACCCTGCACGTCAGCGTCTGGCGCGCGATCTTCTCGTACCCCCCCTTCGTCGGTGGTGTCACCAATCACCTCGTCGACGCCATCGCTCCGCAGGAGGCCGAGCCGGCCGCACTCGCACAACAGACACTCAAGAAACTGAGCGCGGCCGCTCGGGCCTACCGCGACCGCGAAACTCGCGCCAACCAGGACCGGTACCACGAAACACGGGAGGACGCTGCCAAGGCCTTCGCGCGGCTCGATGTGGATGGCGACCAACGAGAAATCATCATCAGGTCACTCGAGGCGGTCGCCGCGGGCGACCGTGGCGCCGTCTGCTTTAGCTACACGGCCCCTCCGCGAAACAGTCGACCCTTCGCGGAATACCGCGAACGAGTCGACGCCGCGCAGATGGTGCTTCGGCGCGCCAAAAGCCGATTCATCCGGGCCAACCTCCGGCTCGTGATTTCCATCGCCAATCGGTTCGACTACGGCGCCTTGCCCCTCCAAGACCTGATTCAAGAGGGCAACGTGGGACTCATGAAGGCCGTTGACCGGTTTGACGTTGAGCGAGGTTTTCGATTCTCTACCTACGCCAGCTGGTGGATTCGTCATGGAATCAACCGCGCCATCGCGAACAAGGGACGGACCGTTCGACTGCCCGCGCATGTGACCGCCGATCAACAAAAGATCGCTCGAGCCCGCCGCGACTTTGAACTCCAAAACGGAGCCAAGCCCAGCATGGAGCAGCTTGTAAAGCTCACCGGGCTGAACGAGACGAGAATCACGAAGCTGGTAAAGATCCCTCTCGACGCGGCCGTCAGCCTCGACCTGCAGATCGGCGACTCCGACAATCGCAGCCTCCTCGACCTCTTCGCAGACGAGACCGCCATCGCGGCCATCGACGCGATGGAGCAAGATGACGTCTCCCAGGTGCTCCGCAGCCTCCTCGACGAGTTGAGTCCTATCGAACACGACATCCTCTCGCGCCGCTTCGGGCTCGATGACGACGAGGCCATGACGCTACGAGAACTTGGCACGGTGCACTCGTTGTCACGAGAGCGAATTCGACAGCTGCAAGAGCGAGCCCTGGCAAAACTGCGGACGGGCTTCAAACAACGCGACATTCTTTGAGCTCGCGCAGGTCACGGCGGCGACGAGCGCCGCCGTCTGAAAAACCGACCTGCTACGGCACGTAGTTCGGATCGTTTGTGATCTGAATCCGAGAGATCGAGATGGACTCGCGTGGGTAGAAGACCACGTCGTGAACGCCGGCCGTCCAATCCTGGACCCATGGATCGTCAAGCCCACACTGGTCGAGGCGCTGATTAAGCTCCGCCCAGATATATCCTTGTCCTTGACCAGAACAGTCGAGGTCGAAGATCTCTTGGGGGATGGGCGCTCCATCCACCTCCGCGAAGAAGGAATCGTCAGTGCCCTCGTCGAAGCCTCGGACCCAGACGTGGAAGGTGTCAGAGCAGGGTACCTGCACCTCAAACGCCGCGGGGAAGTCGACCGCATCACCTAGGTCCACGGGAGGATCAAGGAAGTCCGGAGGCGCGATAAACCCACCGACGTCACTTTGCGACATCCCCGTATTCCAGTCTGGTG